>NZ_JAPTFQ010000079.1:0-22171 GCF_030985535.1 Stenotrophomonas sp. Sm2128 | reverse complement strand
GGCCAAGCCCACCAATCCAACCGGTGATACGCGACCAACCCGCCCCCGCCACGAGGGGCTGCGCCGTTGGCTGAAAATCCATGTAACCGCTTACAAGGAAACGGATTTTTGCCGCAGCGGGTATCATGACCGGCTGACTTCACACAGGAGCCACCCGCTCATGCGCCGCAAGATCGTCGCCGGAAACTGGAAGCTGCATGGCAGCCGTCAATTCGCCAATGAACTGCTGGGGCAGGTGGCTGCCGGGCTGCCGCTGGAGGGGGTGGACGTGGTGATCCTGCCGCCGCTGCCGTACCTGGGGGAGCTGGTCGAGGACTTCGGCGAGACCGGCCTGGCCTTTGGCGCGCAGGACGTGAGCAGCAACGAGAAGGGCGCCTACACCGGCGAGGTCTGCGCGGCCATGCTGGTCGAGGTCGGGGCCCGCTATGGCCTGGTCGGCCATTCCGAGCGCCGCCAGTACCACCACGAGAGCAGCGAGCTGGTCGCGCGCAAGTTCGCCGCCGCCCAGCACGCCGGCCTGGTGCCGGTGCTGTGCGTGGGCGAGACCCTGGAACAGCGCGAGGCCGGGCAGACCGAAGCGGTCATCGCCAGCCAGCTGGCACCGGTGCTGGAGCTGGTCGGCGCGGCCGGTTTCGCCCGGGCCGTGGTCGCCTATGAGCCGGTCTGGGCCATCGGTACCGGCCGTACCGCCACCAAGGAGCAGGCACAGCAGGTGCACGCGTTCATCCGTGGCGAAGTCGCGCGTATCGATGCTAGAATCGCTGATTCACTGCCCATTGTTTACGGCGGTAGCGTGAAGCCCGACAATGCCGGGGAACTGTTCGCGCAGCCGGATGTCGATGGTGGGCTGGTCGGCGGCGCCTCCCTGGTGGCCGCGGACTTCCTGGCCATCGCAAGGGCGGCGGCCGCGAACTAATCCTAGAAGTATTGTCCGAGGGCGGTTTCCAATGCTGATGTTGATCCTCAATGTCGTCTACGTGCTGGTCGCTGTGGCCATGATCGCGCTGATCCTGATGCAGCGTGGCTCGGGTGCGGCGGCGGGTTCGGGCTTTGGTGCCGGCGCCTCGGGTACGGTGTTCGGTGCGCGTGGCGCCTCGAACTTCCTGTCCAAGTCGACCAAGTGGCTGGCCGTCGTGTTCTTCGGCATCAGCCTCTTCATGGCCTGGTATGCCGGTCATGGCAGTCGTCCGGCGGCCGACCAGGATCTGGGCTTGATGTCCGCCCCGGCGGCGGTCGCTCCGGCGGCTCCGGCAGGCGAATTGCCGGCCGTTCCGAAGGCTGATGCGGTCCCGGCCGCCCCGGTTCCGGCCGCGAATGTGCCGGCTCAGGCGGAATCTTCGGTTTCTGGTGAAGAAAAGCCTTCGGAAGGCTCCCAGAAACACTGAAGCCGGTTACAATACGCGGCGCATCGGGAAGATAGTCTGATGTGATCGTTTGCCCAGGTGGCGGAATTGGTAGACGCACTACCTTGAGGTGGTAGCGACTTAGGTCGTAGGGGTTCGAGTCCCCTCTTGGGCACCATTTGTAAGTAAAGCGGGTTCGCCTGGCGCGCAAGGCGCCAGGTAGATTCCCGTCCACTCCCCCATGCCAAAGCGCCTGCAGGCGCAGCGGCAGAGGCAAGAGAGAATCGCTGTGCTGGCCGAATATTTGCCGTCTCTGCTGTTTCTGATCGTTGCCACCGGTATCGGCATTACGCTGATGCTGGTTGGTCGATTCCTCGGTCCCCGCCGCCCCGATCTGGAAAAGCTGTCGCCGTACGAGTGCGGCTTCGAGGCCTTCGAAGACGCGCGCATGAAGTTCGACGTGCGCTACTACCTGATCGCGATCCAGTTCATCGTCTTCGACCTGGAAATCATCTTCATCGTGCCGTGGACCCAGGTCTTCATGGAGCTGGGCGCGCGTTCGCTCGTCACCATGGGCCTGTTCGTCGGCATGCTGTTCCTCGGTTTCATTTACGTCTGGAAGAAGGGAGCGCTGGAATGGGAGTGATTCAGACTCTCGATGGCCTCATGAACAACCCCACGCCGGAAGGCCGGGTTGATGACATCCTGCGGCCGGAAGGCGACAACCCGCTGCTGGAAAAGGGCTTCGTCACCACCAGCGTCGATGCACTGCTGAACTGGGCGCGCACCGGCTCGATGTGGCCGATGACCTTCGGTCTGGCCTGCTGCGCGGTCGAGATGATGCACGCCGGCGCCGCGCGCCTGGACCTTGACCGCTACGGCGTGGTGTTCCGCCCGTCGCCGCGCCAGTCCGACGTGATGATCGTGGCCGGTACCTTGGTCAACAAGATGGCCCCGGCGCTGCGCAAGGTCTACGACCAGATGCCGGACCCGAAGTGGGTCATCTCGATGGGTAGCTGCGCCAATGGTGGCGGCTATTACCACTACTCCTATTCTGTCGTGCGCGGCTGTGATCGCGTGGTGCCGGTGGACGTCTACGTCCCGGGTTGCCCGCCGACCGCCGAGGCGCTGGTGTACGGGATCCTGCAGCTGCAGAAGAAGATCTGGCGTACACAGACCATCGCCCGCTGACCCCTTCACCTGACAAGAGCGCGCCAAGCCCCCATGGCAGAGCAAGCATCCTTCATCGACCGACTCTCCGCACGTTTCGCTGGTGCGAAGGTCATCGTGGTCGAACCCCGCGGCGAAGTGACGCTGGAAGTGCCTGCCGCCGAGTGGCACGCCACCGCCCTGGCGCTGCGTGACGAGTTTGGTTTCGAGCAGGCCGTGGATCTCTGCGGCGTCGATTACCTGGGTTATGGCTCCGACGAATGGGACACCGCCGACGTGTCCTCGCAGGGCTTCAGCCGTGGCGTCGAAGGCAAGGCCCAGGGCCGTTTCGCGTGGGGTGAGTTCCCCACCGAGGAAAACGGTGCCGACGGTGCCCGCCCGCAGCACATGCCGACCCAGCGTTTCGCCGTGGTCGCCCAGCTGCGCTCGTACCAGCACAACCTGATGATGCACCTGCGCTGCTTCGCCCCTGACGAAGCACTGCCGGTGGTGTCCTCGCTGACCGGCATCTGGCCGGGCCTGAACTGGTTCGAGCGCGAAGCGTTCGACCTGTACGGCGTGATCTTCGAAGGCCACCCGGATCTGCGCCGGATCCTGACCGACTACGGTTTCGTCGGCCATCCGTTCCGCAAGGACTTCCCGCTGATCGGCAATGTCGAAGTCCGCTACGACGAAGAAAAGAAGCGCGTGATCTACGAACCGGTCACCTCGGTGGAGCCGCGTGTCGGCGTGCCGCGCGTGATCCGCGACGACGCCCGTCTGCAGACCGCAGAAGGTGAGCGCGCGCAGGAGGCAGTGAAGTGAGCCACGTACACCAGGCCGGCGAAGCATTCGCCAGCAACGCCGCCGAAAGCCGGCAGGAAATCCGCAACTACACCATGAACTTCGGCCCGCAGCATCCGGCCGCTCACGGTGTGCTGCGCCTGATCCTGGAAATGGACGGTGAAACCATCATGCGCGCCGACCCGCACGTGGGTCTGCTGCACCGTGGTACCGAAAAGCTGGCCGAGTCCAAGCCGTTCAATCAGTCGATCGGTTACATGGATCGACTGGATTACGTGTCGATGATGTGCAACGAGCACGCCTACGTGCGCGCGATCGAGACCCTGATGGGCATCGAGGCGCCGGAGCGTGCGCAGTACATCCGCACCATGTACGACGAGATCACCCGCATCCTCAACCACCTGATGTGGCTGGGCTCCAACGCGCTCGACCTGGGTGCGATGGCGGTGATGCTGTACGCCTTCCGCGAGCGCGAAGAGCTGATGGACTGCTATGAAGCAGTCTCCGGCGCACGCATGCACGCGGCGTACTACCGTCCGGGCGGTGTCTACCGCGATCTGCCGGACCACATGCCGAAGTACAAGGAGTCGCGCTGGCACAAGGGCAAGGCGCTGAAGCAGCTCAATGCTTCGCGCGAGGGCTCGCTGCTGGACTTCCTGGAGAACTTCACCGTCGAATTCCCCAAGCGCATCGACGAATACGAAACCCTGCTGACCGACAACCGTATCTGGAAGCAGCGTACCGTCGGCATCGGCGTGGTGACGCCGGAACTGGCGCACCAGTGGGGCATGACCGGCGTGATGCTGCGTGGCTCGGGCGTCGCCTGGGACCTGCGCAAGAAGCGCCCGTACGCCAAGTACGATGCCGTCGATTTCGACATCCCGCTGGGCAAGGAAGGCGACTGCTACGACCGCTACCTGGTCCGCGTTGCCGAAATGCGCGAGTCCAACCGCATCATCAAGCAGTGCGTGGCGTGGCTGAAGGCCAACCCGGGCCCGGTGATGGTGAAGAACTTCAAGGTCGCTCCGCCCAGGCGCGAGGACATGAAGGACGACATGGAAGCGCTGATCCACCACTTCAAGCTGTTCAGCGAAGGCTACTGCGTGCCGGCCGGCGAGACCTACTCGGCGGTGGAAGCCCCGAAGGGCGAATTCGGCTGCTACCTGGTCTCCGATGGCGCCAACAAGCCGTTCCGCGTGCACCTGCGTGCGCCGGGCTTCGCCCACCTGTCCTCGATCGATTCGATCGTGCGCGGCCACATGCTGGCCGACGTGGTGGCGATGATCGGCACCTACGACCTGGTGTTCGGCGAGGTTGACCGGTAATGCCGTCCGCCACGCCAACGCCCGCTGCAGGCAGCCGGCGCAAGCCGGCGCCGCAGTTTCTGGAATTTCACGTTATGCATTTCGCTGAGGTCGGCCGATGAAGGCGACAGGTAATTTCGAGGCGGCGCGCGACGTCGACCCGATGGTGGTGCTGAGCGACAAGACCCGCGCTCACATCGATCACTGGCTGTCCAAGTTCCCGCCGGACCGCAAGCGCTCTGCCGTGCTGCAGGGCCTGCATGCGGCCCAGGAGCAGAACCAGGGCTGGCTGACCGACGAGCTGATCGCCGGCGTGGCCAAGTACCTGGACCTGCCGCCGGTGTGGGCCTACGAGGTCGCCAGCTTCTACTCGATGTTCGAGACCGAGAAGGTCGGCCGCAACAACGTGGCCATCTGCACCAACATCAGCTGCTGGCTCAATGGCGCCGAGGACATCGTCCGCCACTGCGAGAAGAAGCTGGGCATCAAGCACGGTGAATCGACCCCGGACGGCCGCGTCTACCTCAAGCGCGAGGAAGAGTGCCTGGCCGGCTGCGGTGGCGCGCCGATGATGGTCATCAACGGTCACTACCATGAGCGTCTGACCCTGGAAAAGGTCGACGAGCTGCTGGACGGGCTGGAGTAAGGGCATGGCACATCACCACGAATCCAAGGGTCCGGTCGGCCCCGCGCCGCTGCCGCACCAGGTGGTCTACACCACCCTGCATTACGACACCCCGTGGTCGTACGAAAGCTACCTGAAGACCGGTGGCTACGCCGCCCTGCGCAAGATCCTCGAAGAGAAGATCCCGCCGGAGCAGGTCATCGAGATGGTCAAGGCCTCGGGCCTGCGCGGCCGCGGTGGCGCAGGCTTCCCGACCGGCCTGAAGTGGTCCTTCATGCCGAAGGGCAACATGCAGAAGTACATCCTCTGCAACTCGGACGAATCCGAGCCGGGCACCTGCAAGGATCGCGACATCCTGCGCTACAACCCGCATTCGGTGGTGGAAGGCATGGCGATCGCCTGCTACGCCACCGGTTCGACCGTGGGTTACAACTACCTGCGCGGTGAGTTCCACCACGAGCCGTTCGAGCACTTCGAGCAGGCCCTGGCCGACGCCTATGCGAACGGCTGGCTGGGCAAGAACATTCTCGGCAGCGGCGTGGACATCGACATCTACGGTGCGCTGGGCGCCGGCGCGTACATCTGCGGCGAAGAAACCGCGCTGATGGAATCGCTGGAGGGCAAGAAGGGCCAGCCGCGCTACAAGCCGCCGTTCCCGGCCAATTTCGGCCTGTATGGCAAGCCGTCGACGATCAACAACACCGAAACCTATGGTTCGGTGCCGGCGATCATCCGCAACGGTCCGGAGTGGTTCAAGGGCCTGAGCCTGACCGCCAACGGCGGTCCGAAGTGCTTCTCGGTGTCCGGCTGCGTGCAGAATGGCGGCAACTTCGAAGTGCCGCTCGGCACCAAATTCCACGACCTGCTGGAAATGGCTGGTGGCCTGCGTCCGGGCCGCACGCTGAAGGGCGCGATCCCGGGCGGCGTGTCGATGCCGGTGCTGACCGCGGCCGAGCTGAAGGACCTGCCGATGGACTACGACACCATCCGTGCACTGGGCTCCGGCCTGGGTTCGGGCGCGATCGTGGTGCTCGACGACAGCGTCTGCTGCGTCAAGTTCGCCTGCCGCATCAGCCAGTTCTTCCACAAGGAATCCTGTGGCCAGTGCACCCCGTGCCGTGAGGGCACCGGCTGGATGCACCGCGTGCTGGAGCGCATCGTCGCCGGCAAGGCCACGATGGAAGACCTGCACCAGCTGAAGGCGGTGGCCGGCCAGATCGAAGGCCACACCATCTGTGCGTTCGGTGAAGCGGCTGCATGGCCCATCCAGGGCTTCCTGCGCCAGTTCTGGGACGAATTCGAGTACTACATCGTCAACGGTCATTCGATGGTTGACGGCAAGAAGGTGGAGGCAGCCGCCGCATGAGCGCGCAACCCGTAAACCCGAACGTGCCACCGGATCACGTGACCATCGAAATCGATGGCAAGTCGCTGGTCGTGCCCAAGGGTTCGATGATCATCCAGGCGGCCGACAAGGCCGGCATTTCGATTCCGCGCTTCTGCTACCACGAGAAGCTGCCGATCGCCGCCAACTGCCGCATGTGCCTGGTGGACGTGGAAAAGTCGCCGAAGCCGGCGCCGGCCTGCGCCACTCCGGTGATGGATGGCATGAAGGTCGCCACCCGCAGCGAGAAGGCACTGAAGTTCCAGCGCTCGGTGATGGAGTTCCTGCTCATCAACCACCCGCTGGACTGCCCGATCTGCGATCAGGGCGGCGAGTGCGAGCTGCAGGACGTATCGCTGGGCTATGGCCGTTCGGTCAGCCGCTTCAACGAGCGCAAGCGCGTGGTGCCGGACGAGGACATGGGCCCGCTGGTCGCCACCGAGATGACCCGCTGCATCCAGTGCACCCGCTGCGTCCGCTTCACCGCCGACGTCGCCGGTACCTACGAACTGGGTGGCATGTACCGCGGTGAGAACCTGCAGATCGGTACCTTCGACGGCAAGCCGCTGACCACCGAACTGTCCGGCAATGTCGTCGACGTCTGCCCGGTCGGCGCACTGACCAACAAGGTGTTCCAGTTCCGCGCCCGCCCGTGGGAACTGACCGCGCGCGAGTCGCTGGGCTACCACGACGCGATGGGTTCGAACCTGTTCCTGCACGTGCGTCGCGGCGAAGTGCTGCGCACCGTGCCGCGCGACAACGAAGCGGTGAACGAGTGCTGGCTCTCCGACCGTGACCGCTACTCGCACCAGGGCCTGTACAGCGAAGACCGTGCGGTCAAGCCGCTGCGCAAGGTCAATGGCGAGTGGAAGGAAGTGAGCTGGGCCGAAGGCCTGGCCGCGGCCGTCGAGATCCTCAAGGCCAACCAGGGCGACAACCTGGGCGTGCTGGTGCATCCGTCCACCTCGAACGAGGAAGGCGCGCTGCTGGCCCGCCTGGCCAAGGGCCTGGGCTCGAGCAACATCGACCACCGCATCAACAACCGTGATTTCTCCGACGCTGCAACCGCCGAAGTGTTCGGCCTGCCGCTGGCCGAAATCGAGGGCGCCGACCGCATCGTCGTTCTGGGCAGCAACATCCGCCACGAACTGCCGCTGCTGCACGTCCGCCTGCGCAAGGCGCAGACCACCAAGGGCGCGAAGATCCACGTCGTCAATCCGGTGGACTTCGACTTCGCCTTCAGCATTGCCGGCAAGCAGATCGTTGCACCGTCGAAGTTCGTCGACGCACTGGCCAGCGCCGAACTGCGTTCGGCCGTGCAGGGCGGCAACAACACCGTGCTGATCGTTGGTGGCATCGCCGAGAACCACCCGCAGGCTGCCGCCATCCGCGCCGCCGCGCGTGACTTCGCCGCCGCCACCGGTGCCAAGCTGTGCCGCATCCCGCAGGGCGCCAACGCCGTGGGCCTGACCCGCGCCGGCGTGCTGCCGGCCGGCAAGGACGTCGCCGCGATGCTGGCGCAGCCGCGCCAGGCCTACGTGGTGTACGGCCTGGAGCCGGGCCTGGATTTCGCCGATGCACCTGCCGCGCGCAAGGCGCTGGCCGGTGCCCAGGTGGTGGCCTTCAGCCAGTTCGCCTGTGCCTCGACCCGTGACGTCGCCGACGTGATCCTGCCGATCGGTGCGCTGCCGGAAATCGACGCCACCCTGACCAATCTCGATGGTCGCGAGCAGTCGGCCCGTGCCGGCGGCAAGCTGCCGGGCGAGGCCCGTGAAGGCTGGCGTGTGCTGCGCGCACTGGGCGGCGACATGGCGCTGGCCGGTTTCGACTTCACCGACCTGGCCGGCCTGCGTGCCAGCCTGGCCCCGGTGTCGGTCACCGTTGCCGCTTCGGCGCAGCCGGTGATTGCCGGCGAAGGCCTGGAAGTGGCTTCGACCGCCGCGATCTACCGCACCGATGCGGTGGTCCGTCGCGCCCCGGCGCTGCAGTCGCATCCGCTCAACAACGCCCCGCGCATCGTGCTGAACGCTGAAGATGCCGCTCGCCTGCAGCTGCAGGAAGGGCAGATGGCCAAGGTCGGCACCGATGCCGGCAAGGCCACCCTGCCGGTGGTGGTCGACGCCCGCGTCGCTGCGGGTTCGGTCTGGATTGAATCGGGCCACGGCGCGACCGCGCCGCTGGGTGCCGCTCGCGTAACGGTGGTGGCTGCATGAACGAATTGCTGTTGAACGCGGTCGACCCGCTGCACCAGTGGCTGCTTGGCCTCGGTGACATCGGCGCGCTGATCTGGATCATCCTGAAGATCCTGGTGATCACCGTTCCGGTGATCATCTCGGTGGCCTTCTACGTGGTCTGGGAACGCAAGCTGATCGGCTGGATGCACGTCCGCCACGGCCCGATGTACGTGGGCATGGGCATCTTCCAGGCCTTCGCCGACGTCTTCAAGCTGCTGTTCAAGGAAGTGGTCCAGCCGAGCAGCGCCAACAAGGCGATCTATCTGCTGGCACCGCTGATCACCCTGGCCCCGGCCTTCGCGGCCTGGTCGGTGGTCCCCTTCGATTCGCAGATCGTGCTGTCCAATGCCAACGCCGGCCTGCTTTACCTGCTGGCGATGACCTCGCTGGGCATCTACGGCATCATCCTGGCCGGTTGGGCGTCCAACTCGAAGTACGCGTTCCTGGGTGCCATGCGCGCCTCGGCGCAGATGATCAGCTACGAAATCGCCATGGGCTTCGCCCTGGTCGGCGTGATGATCGCCGCTGGCAGCCTGAACCTGAGCAATATCGTGATGGCGCAGGCCGGCAGCTCCGGCTTCTTCGACTGGTTCCTGCTGCCGCTGTTCCCGCTGTTCGTCATCTACTGGGTGTCGGGCGTGGCTGAAACCAACCGCGCGCCGTTCGACGTGGTGGAAGGCGAATCGGAAATCGTCGCCGGCCACATGGTCGAATACTCCGGCGGTGCCTTCGCGCTGTTCTTCCTGGCCGAATACGCGAACATGATCCTGATCAGCTTCCTGATCTCGATCTTCTTCCTCGGCGGCTGGCTGAGCCCGGTCCAGGGCTGGGTCAACTTCGGCGATGTCTCGCCGCTGGTCGACTGGATCTGGAAGGGCGGTGCACCGTGGCTGTTCGTCAAGGTGTTCTTCTTCGCCAGTGCCTACATCTGGTTCCGTGCCAGCTTCCCGCGCTTCCGCTACGACCAGATCATGCGCCTGGGCTGGAAGGTCTTCATCCCGCTGGCCATTCTGTGGATCGCGGTTACCGCCGTCATGGTGTTCTTCGGCGTGATTCAAAAGGGCGTCTAAAGTGATGAACAGGATTACCCATTACTTCAAGAGCCTGCTGCTGCTCGAACTGCTGGCGGGCCTCTGGCTGACGCTGAAGTACAGCTTCAAGCCGAAGTACACGATGATGTACCCGATGGAGAAGTTCCCGCAGTCGCCGCGCTTCCGTGGCCTGCACGCGCTGCGCCGTTACCCCAACGGCGAAGAGCGCTGCATTGCCTGCAAGCTGTGCGAAGCGGTGTGCCCGGCCCTGGCCATCACCATCGACTCGGCCAAGCGCGAGGACGGCACCCGCCGCACCACCCGCTACGACATCGACCTGTTCAAGTGCATCTTCTGCGGCTTCTGCGAAGAAAGCTGCCCGGTGGACTCGATCGTCGAAACCCACATCCTCGAGTACCACTTCGAGAACCGTGGCGAAAACATCGTTACCAAGCCGCAGCTGCTGGCCCTTGGCGATCGTCTCGAAAACGAGATCGCCGAGCGTCGTGCCGCCGATGCCGCTTACCGCTGAGGTCGAGAGATGGATTGGGTAAATATCGCTTTCTGGGTGTTCGCCATCGCGGCAACGGTTTCGGCCGGTGCGGTGATCAGCGTGCGCAACCCGGTGCATGCAGTGCTGTGCCTGGTGCTGACCTTCTTCTCCATTGCCTGCGTGTGGCTGCTGGTGGGCGCCGAGTTCCTCGGCGTGGCGCTGGTGCTGGTCTACGTCGGCGCGGTGATGGTGCTGTTCCTGTTCGTGGTGATGATGCTGGACATCGATCCCACCAAGATGCGTGAGGGCTGGGTGCGCTACCTGCCGGTCGGCCTGATCGTGGCAGTGGCGATGCTGGTGCAGATGCTGATCCTGATCGGCGTGAAGGGCAGGGCGGTCACTCCGTTCCCGGCCGACAACGCCGCTGCGGTCGCCGCCGACAGCTCCAACATCACCTGGCTGGCACGCACGCTGTTCACCGAGTACCTGCTGCCGTTCGAGTTCGCCGCCGTCATCCTGACCGTGGCCGTGGTTGCCGCCGTGATGCTGACCCTGCGTCGCCGTACCGGCGTGAAGAGCCAGAACCCGGGCGAGCAGACCATGGTCAAGGCCGGCCAGCGCCTGCGCATGGTCAAGATGGGTGCCGAAGCACCGGTCGTGCACAGCAACAGCAAGCCGGTCGCCGGCGAGGAGACCCAGCCGTGATCACCCTTGGCCATATCCTCGCGCTGGGCGCGGTGCTGTTCGCCATCAGCCTGGCCGGCATCTTCCTCAACCGGAAGAACGTCATCGTCCTGCTGATGTCGATCGAACTGATGCTGCTGTCGGTGAACATCAATTTCGTCGGCTTCTCGCGTCAGCTGGGCGATCCGTCCGGCCAGCTGTTCGTGTTCTTCATCCTGACCGTCGCCGCCGCGGAAGCCGCCATCGGCCTGGCGATCCTGGTGACCCTGTTCCGTACACGCCGCACGATCAATGTCGGCGAAGTCGATTCGTTGAAGGGCTGATCCACAGATGGAAATCACTCTCTCCAAGAGTCTGTTGATCGCAGTGGTGCTTGCACCGCTGTTCGGCAGCATCATCGCCGGCCTGTTCGGTCGCCAGGTCAAGCGCTTCGGCGCGCAGACCATCACCATCCTCGGCGTCGCGGTAGCCTGCGGCCTGTCGATGTACACGTTCTACCAGCTGATGTGGGGCGGCGCGCAGCCGTTCAACCAGAACATCTACACGTTCTTCGAAGTCGGCCAGTATTCGGCGCACGTCGGCTTCATGGTCGACAAGCTGACCGCGATGATGATGGTGGTGGTGACCTTCGTGTCACTGCTGGTCCACATCTACACGATCGGCTACATGCAGGACGACCCGGGCTACCAGCGGTTCTTCAGCTACATCTCGCTGTTCACCTTCTCGATGCTCACCCTGGTGATGAGCAACAACTTCCTGCAGCTGTTCTTCGGCTGGGAAGCGGTGGGCCTGGTGTCGTACCTGCTGATCGGCTTCTGGTTCAAGCGCCCGACCGCGATCTTCGCCAACATGAAGGCGTTCCTGGTCAACCGTGTCGGTGACTTCGGCTTCCTGCTGGGTATCGCCGGCGTGCTGTGGGTGTTCGGCACCCTGGACTACTCGCAGGTGTTCTCGCAGGCCGGCATGCTGGCTGACCCGCGCGCCCAGCTGCAGATCTGGGACGGCACGATCCTGGGCATGCAGCTGCTGAACGAGCCGGTGATCTGGTCGATCGCCACCGTCATCTGCATCTGCCTGTTCATCGGCGCCATGGGCAAGTCGGCCCAGGTCCCGCTGCACGTGTGGCTGCCGGACTCGATGGAAGGCCCGACCCCGATCTCGGCACTGATCCACGCCGCGACGATGGTTACCGCCGGTATCTTCATGGTCACCCGCATGTCGCCGCTGTTCGAGCTGTCGCAGACGGCGCTGAACTTCGTGCTGTTCATCGGTGCCACCACCGCGTTCTTCACCGGCCTGATCGGCATCGTGCAGAACGACATCAAGCGCGTCGTCGCGTACTCCACGCTGTCGCAGCTGGGCTACATGACCGTCGCCCTGGGCGTGTCGGCCTACTCGGCCGCCGTGTTCCACCTGATGACCCACGCCTTCTTCAAGGCCCTGCTGTTCCTGGGCGCCGGCTCGGTCATCATCGCGATGCACCACGAGCAGGACATGCGCAAGATGGGCGGCCTGCGCAAGTACATGCCGATCACCTTCATCACCATGTGGATCGGTACGCTGGCCCTGGTTGGTACGCCGTTCTTCTCCGGCTTCTACTCGAAGGACACGATCATCGAGGCGGCCGAGATCCACGCCCACATGCAGAACAGCTGGGTGGCCACCTATGGCTACTGGGCGGTGCTGGGTGGCGTGCTGGTGACCAGCTTCTACAGCTTCCGCCTGCTGTTCATGACCTTCCACGGCAAGGAGCGTTTCCGCGACGTGCACGACGATCATGGCCACGGCCATGACGATCACCACGCCGCCGATGCCCACCATGGCGATGCCCATGACGACCACGGCCATGGCCACGGTCCGCATGAACCGCATGAAACCCCGTGGGTGGTGACCCTGCCGCTGATCCTGCTGGCCATCCCGTCGATCGCCATCGGTTTCTTCAGCATCGGTCCGATGCTGCACGGCACCGACTGGGCCGGCAACCATGCGCACGAGGCGATCAAGGGCCAGGCGCAGACGTTCTTCACCGGCATCGTCGACTTCTACGATCCGGCCAAGAACACCGTCGCGTTCCTGGGTGAAGAGTTCCATGGCCCGGTCGCGTTCGCGCTGCACGGCATGATGCTGCCGCCGTTCTGGCTGACCCTGGCGGGCTTCCTGCTGGCTGCGCTGTTCTACCTGTGGAAGCCGGACCTCTCGGGCAAGGCACGCAAGACCTTCGCCCCGATCGTTTCGGTGCTGGAAAACAAGTACGGCTTCGACAAGCTGTGGATCGATGGCTTTGCCGGTGGCAGCGTCAAGCTGGGCAAGGTCTCGCGCTGGATCGACAGCAACATCGTCGACGGCGTGGTCAATCTCTCGGCACGTGTTGTGGACGTTGCAGCCGGCGTGCTGCGTCGTACCCAATCCGGTTTCCTCTATCACTACGCCTTCGCGATGATCATCGGCCTGATTGCCCTGCTGGGCGTGCTGATGCATTACCTGCGTTGATGACCTGTACGGAATAAGAAGACGTGTCGAACTGGCCTCTACTCAGTGTCCTCATCTGGCTGCCGATCATCGGTGGCGCCCTGATCCTTGCGATCCGTGATGCACAGACTGCCCGCTGGGCGTCGCTGGGCGTCGCGGTGCTCACCTTCGTTGCAAGCCTCTCGCTGCTGAGCGGCTACAACGCGGGCATCGACGGCCTGCAGTTCGTCGAGACCCATGCCTGGATCCCGGCGTACAAGATCGGCTACAACCTGGGCGTGGACGGCATTGCCGTGGCGCTGATCCTGCTGACCACCCTGGTCAGCGTGCTTGCCCTGATCGGCGCCTGGAGCGCCATCGACAAGCGCGTCAACCAGTACGTGGCGGCCTTCCTGATCCTGGAAGGCGTCACCGTCGGCATCTTCGCCGCGACGGACGCGATGCTGTTCTACGTGTTCTTCGAAGCCATGCTGATCCCGATGTTCCTGATCATCGGTGTCTGGGGTGGCCCGCGCCGCATCTACGCAGCACTGAAGTTCTTCCTGTACACCTTCCTCGGCTCGGTGCTGATGCTGGTGGCGCTGATCTACCTGTACATGAAGGGCGGCAGCTTCCAGCTGGCCGACCTGTACGCGCTGCCGCTGTCGGCCAAGGAACAGACCTGGATCTTCTTTGCCTTCCTGATCGCCTTCGCGGTCAAGGTGCCGATGTTCCCGGTCCACACCTGGCTGCCGGACGCCCACGTGGAAGCGCCGACCGCCGGTTCGGTGATCCTGGCCGCCATCGCCCTGAAGATCGGTGGCTACGGCTTCCTGCGCTTCAACCTGCCGATCGTCCCGGACGCGTCGCAGGAATGGGCCTGGCTGGTGATCGCGCTGTCGCTGATCGCGGTGATCTACGTCGGCCTGGTCGCCCTGGTGCAGGACGACATGAAGAAGCTGATCGCCTATTCGTCGATCGCGCACATGGGCTTCGTCACCCTGGGTACCTTCATCGCCCTGTGGCTGGTGCGTGAAGCAGGCAACGCCGATGCTGCCCGCCTGGGCCTGCAGGGCGCCATGGTGCAGATGATCTCGCATGGCTTCGTGTCCGGTGCGATGTTCTCCTGTGTCGGCGTGCTGTACGACCGCATGCACAGCCGCCGCATCGCCGATTACGGCGGCGTGGTCAACGTGATGCCGTGGTTCGCCACCTTCGCCATGCTGTTCTTCATGGCCAATGCGGGCCTGCCGGGCACCAGCGGTTTCGTCGGCGAGTTCATGGTCATCC
This sequence comes from Stenotrophomonas sp. Sm2128, assembly GCF_030985535.1. Lineage (NCBI taxonomy): Bacteria > Pseudomonadati > Pseudomonadota > Gammaproteobacteria > Lysobacterales > Lysobacteraceae > Stenotrophomonas > Stenotrophomonas sp. Sm2128. Next base: position 7,382 of record NZ_JAPTFQ010000079.1, on the reverse strand, counting down.
TGTCGGCCTTCCAGCGTAATCCGTGGATCGCACTGGGCGCGGCCACCACCCTGATCATCGGCGCCGCCTACACCCTGTGGCTGTACAAGCGCATCTTCTTCGGCGAAGTGGCCAACAGCCACGTGGCCGAACTGAAGGACATCAACGGCCGCGAATGGCTGGTGCTGGGCGTGTTCGCCATCGGCGTGCTGGCCCTGGGCATCTACCCCAAGCCGCTGACCGACCTGATGGAGCCCTCGATCGCGAAGCTGGCGATGCAGATCGCATCCAGCAAGCTGCTGTAATTCCAGGATTTGATGATGACCACCTCGCCGCTGCTGCCATTGACCGCCGCTGACCTGCCACCGCTCGCTCCCGAGCTGGTGCTGATCGGCAGCGCCTTCGCCCTGATGATCCTCGACCTGTTCGTCAGCAACCGGAACAAGATCGTCACCCACCTGTTCTCGCTCGCTGCGCTGGCCGTGGTGCTGTTCATGCTGGCCACGGGCGTGGGCGGGCAGGGCGAGGTCTTCCATGGCATGTTCGTGCGCGATACCGCCGCGGACGTGATGAAGACCGGGATCGTGCTGCTCAGCGGCCTGACCCTGGTCTACGGCTGGCGTTACCTGCGTGACCGCAACCTGTTCCAGGGCGAGATCCCGGTGCTTATCCTGTTCGGCACCGCCGGCATGATGATCCTGGTCTCGGCCGGCAGCCTTCTGATGGTCTATCTGGGCCTGGAACTGCTAGCGCTGTGCTCCTACGCACTGGTTGCCAGCAACCGTGAGAACGGTCTGGCCTCGGAAGCGGCGATGAAGTACATCGTGCTGGGTTCGCTGGCCTCGGGCCTGCTGCTGTACGGCATGTCGCTGATCTACGGCGCCACCGGCAGCCTGCACCTGGACGTCATCCGTGACGCCATTCCGCACTCGGAAGAGCGCGTGCTGCTGATCACCGGTGCGGTGTTCATGATCGCCGGCGTCGCCTTCAAGCTGGGTGCCGCACCGTTCCACATGTGGCTGCCGGACGTGTACCAGGGTGCTCCGGCACCGATCGCACTGTTCATCAGCTCGGCGCCGAAGCTGGCCGCCTTCGGCATGGCCTACCGCCTGCTGGAAATGGGCGTGGGTCCGCTGTCGACTGAACTGCAGCTGCTGATCGCCGGCCTGGCCGCGGTCTCGCTGGTCATCGGCAACCTGATGGCCATCGCGCAGAGCAACCTCAAGCGCATGCTGGCGTTCTCCACCGTCTCGCACATCGGCTTCCTGCTGATGGGCATCGCCGGTGGTGGCGCGCAGGGCTATGCCGCCGCGCTGTTCTACGCACTGGCCTACGCCATCATGTCCACCGCCGCCTTCGGCGCGATCATCGCGCTGTCGCGTGCCGGTTTCGAAGCCGAGAACATCGAGGACTTCAAGGGCCTCAATGCCCGCAACCCGTGGATGGCCGGCCTGGTGCTGTGCATCATGGCGTCGCTGGCCGGCATTCCGCCGTTCCTGGGCTTCTGGACCAAGCTGGCGGTGCTGGGCGCGGCCGTCAACGGTGGCCTGCTGTGGCTGGCCATCCTCGGCGTGCTGTGTGCCGTGGTCGGCTGCTTCTACTACCTGCGCGTCATCAAGGTCATGTACTTCGATGAGCCGGTGGGCGAGGCCATGCCGCGCAGCAACGACCGCGTGCTGGGCCTGGTGCTGGGCGTGAACGCGCTGGCGCTGCTCGCGCTGGGCCTGGCCTGGAACCCGATCATGGTCTGGTGCCAGCAGGCATTTGCGCATCTTGCATAAAAGTTGACACAAAGCTGCGCGATTCGTGTAATATGCGCAGCCTGAGTTGTCACTGCAGCGGTTCAGCCAGAACATCGTTGCGGTAGCCCTCCTCAAAAGAGAGCGGGGCAGCAGTTCAAACACTTCCGGTGCGGGGTGGAGCAGTCTGGCAGCTCGTCGGGCTCATAACCCGAAGGTCGCAGGTTCAAATCCTGCCCCCGCTACCAACTTCAGGTCGGCGCCAACCGGTTTGATGAATGAGGGAAAGCTTGCATTTCTTGGAGCCAACGCTCATAATTCCGCTTCTGATGCGGGGTGGAGCAGTCTGGCAGCTCGTCGGGCTCATAACCCGAAGGTCGCAGGTTCAAATCCTGCCCCCGCTACCAAGTAAAGAGATCGCCTTCGAAGTCCTGCTTCGAAGGCGTTTTTCTTTGGGTGGCTGCGTCGTTTCTGCGTGATCGGGGTCAGATCCCTTTTCCGCGGGGAAGGGATCTGACCCCAGGTCCGCACCTTGCACCAGCGCGGTGCAGCCGCTATCATCAGCGGCCTAGCAGTACCCCTGAAGGCGGCCTCCCGGCGGGAGTCCGGACCCGGAAGGAGGGCCGCAACCGGCAGGCACTGCAGGTTGCAACCGGAATCCAGTCACCGGAGTCTTTCCGGAAAAGGGGCCCAGCGGGCCCTTTGTCGTTTCCGGGGCGTCATGTTTTCACGCCGGCCAAGGCCGGCACCCAACCAAGAGATCAAGGCAGGCTGTGAGCGACAAGGCAACCGACATCGCGAATATGCTCGCCCCGACCGTTGTGTCGCTGGGCCTGGAGCTGCTGGGCGTTGAGTATCTGCCGGCCCCCGGCGGTGCGACCCTGCGCCTTTACATCGACGTGCCGCTGGCTGAACAGCCCGAGCGCATCATCAATGTCGACGACTGTGAGCGGGTCAGCCGCGAAGTGTCGGCGCAGCTGGACGTCGAAGACCCCATCAGCGGCAATTACACGCTGGAAGTGTCCTCGCCGGGCGTGGATCGCCCGCTGTTCAACCTGGAGCAGTTCGCTCGCCACCAGGGCGAATCGGCCAAGGTCACGCTGAAGCTGCCGCAGGACAACCGTCGTCGCCTGCAGGGCCGTATCGAGGCAACCGACGAGGCCGCAGGCACCATCACCTTCATCGTCGACAAGACCGAAGTGGTGGTGTCGGCCGACAACATCGACAAGGCACGGATCATGCCCGACTGGGTGGCGCTGGGGCTGGCCCCGAGCAAGCCGACCGGTCCGGCGCCGAAGCGTCCGAAGCCGAACACGAATTCTTCTTCCAACGAGCCGGCGGCAAAGAAGCCGCGCGCGGAGTGAGCCAATGAGCAAGGAACTGTTGCTGGTAGTCGACGCGGTCGCCAACGAGAAGGGCGTGCCGCGTGAAGTGATCTTCGATGCCATCGAGGCCGCCCTGGCCTCGGCAGCGAAGAAGCGCTATCCCGACGAGGAAGTGCTGACCCGCGTGGTCATCGACCACAAGGATGGCAGCTACGAAACCTTCCGCCGCTGGGAAGTGGTGGCCGACGACGTGGTCATGGAATCGCCGGACCGCCAGATCCGCCTGATGGACGCCGTCGACGAAGCCGAAGGCGTGGACGTCGGCGACTACATCGAAGAGCAGATCGAGAACCCGGACTTCGGCCGCATCGCCGCCCAGGCCGCCAAGCAGGTCATCGTCCAGCGCGTGCGCGAAGCCGAGCGCCAGCAGGTCGTGGATGCGTGGAAGGATCGCGTCGGCGAACTGATCACCGGTGTGGTCAAGCGCGCCGAGCGCGGCAACATCTATGTCGACCTCGGTGGCAATGCCGAAGGCTTCATTCCGAAGGACAAGGGCATTCCGCGCGACGTGCTGCGCGCCGGTGACCGCGTGCGCGGCTACCTGGCCGAAGTCCGTTCGGAACCCCGTGGCCCGCAGCTGTTCATCAGCCGCGCCGCCCCGGAATTCATGATCGAGCTGTTCAAGCTGGAAGTGCCGGAAGTCGGCCAGGGCCTGGTGGAAATCAAGGCCTGCGCACGTGATCCGGGCGACCGCGCCAAGATCGCCGTGCTCGCCCACGACCAGCGCACCGATCCGATCGGTGCCTGCATCGGCATGCGCGGTTCGCGCGTGCAGGCCGTGTCCAACGAGCTCAATGGCGAGCGCGTGGACATCGTGCTGTGGAACGACAACCCGGCCAACTTCGTCATCAACGCGATGGCGCCGGCCGAAGTGCAGTCGATCATCGTCGATGAAGACAAGCACTCGATGGACCTGGCCGTTGCCGAAGACCGCCTGGCCCAGGCGATCGGCAAGGGCGGCCAGAACGTGCGCCTGGCCAGCCGCCTGACCGGCTGGCAGCTCAACGTGATGACCCAGGACCAGGTCACCGCCAAGTCGGAGGCCGAGCAGGCTTCGGCCCGCCAGCTGTTCATGGACAAGCTGGAAGTGGACGAGGAAATCGCCGGCATCCTGGTCAGCGAAGGCTTCGGCACCGTCGAGGAAATCGCGTATGTCCCGGTCGGCGAACTGCTGGCCGTGGAAGGTTTCGACGAAGACATCGTCGAAGAGCTGCGCGCTCGTGCCCGCGATGCGCTGCTCAATGAGGCCCTGGCAGTCGAGGAAGGCCTTGAAGACGGCCAGCCGGCGCAGGACCTGCTGTCCCTGAAGGGCATGGACGAAGCCACCGCATATGCGCTGGCCGGCCACGGCGTGCGTACCAGCGAGGACCTGTCCGACCTGGCCGCCGACGAGGTCATGGACTTCGGCATCGAAGGACTGGATCAGGCGCGCGCCGCTGCGCTGATCCTGGCCGCCCGTGCCGAAGAGATCGCCCGACTGGAACGCGGCGAATGAGCCGGCAATGAACAGGGCCCTGAGCCGCTCAGGGCGTAGAATCCGCGCCGCCTCCAGATGCGGGGGGGCGCCCACAAGATCATAGGATCCGAATGTCGCAGCAAACCACCATCCGCAAGCTTGCCGAACTGGTCAACACGCCGGTCGAAAAACTGCTGGAACAGCTGGCCGGTGCCGGCATGAAGTTCAGCGGTCCCGACCAGGTCGTGACCAGCTCCGAGAAGGTGAAGCTCCTGGGCTTCCTTCGTCGTTCGCACGGCAAGCCCGAGCAGGCCCCGGAAGAGAGCGATCAGTCTGCAAAGAAGATCACGCTCAACCGCCGGAAGCAGCAGGAAGTGACGGTCAATTCCGGTCGCAGCAAGACGACCGTGAATGTCGAGGTGCGCCAGAAGCGCACCTACGTCAAGGATGGTGCGCGCGCCATGACGCCGGACGAAGAGCGCGCCGACATCCTGCGCAAGCTGGAAGAGTCGCGCGCCCGCAACCTCGCCGAACAGCAGGCCCTGGCCGAGAAGGATCGTCTGCGCGACGAAGCCATCGTCCGTGCCCGTGAGGAAGAGATTGCGGCCAAGGAACGCGCAGAGGCCGAGAAGAAGGCTGCCGAGGAAGCTGCGGCCGCCGCCAAGGCTGCCGAGGCACTGGCGGCCACCAAGCCCAAGCGCGCTCCGATCGATGAAACCGCGCCGCGTCCGCCGCGCACGCCGGCCGCCGCTCCGGCTGCGCCGCGCAGTGCGCCGCCGCCGCCGCGCAACGACGACCGCAACAACCGCAGCGCGCCGCGCAACGAGCGTGGCCCGGGCGACCGTTTCGCCGGCCAGATGCACCTGTCGGCTGCCGACCGTGCGCGTCGTGGCAACAGCAACAACAGCAACACCCGTGGTCGGCCGGGTGGCCGTAACCAGGCCGGTGGCCGTCGCGACATGTCGCGCGGTGGCAACAATGCCGGCCCGCACGCCTTCGAGCGTCCGACCGCGCCGGTGGTGCGTGAAGTGGCGATCGGCGACACCATTACCGTGGCTGACCTGGCGCAGAAGCTCGCGCTGAAGGGCGGCGAGGTGGTCAAGGCGCTGTTCAAGATGGGCGTGATGGCCACCATCACCCAGTCCATCGACCACGACACCGCCGCGCTGGTGACCGAAGAACTCGGCCACAAGGCGATCCGTGCCAACGACAACGACGCCGAAGACGCACTGCTGGCCTCGACCGGTGAAAACCAGGGCGAAGCCGCCCAGCGTCCGCCGGTGGTCACCATCATGGGCCACGTCGATCACGGCAAGACCTCGCTGCTGGATTACATCCGCCGCACCAAGGTCGCCACCGGCGAAGCCGGCGGCATCACCCAGCACATCGGTGCCTACCACGTGGATACGCCGAAGGGCGTGATCAGCTTCCTGGATACCCCGGGCCATGCTGCCTTCACCTCGATGCGTGCCCGCGGCGCCAAGCTGACCGATATCGTGGTGCTGGTCGTGGCCGCCGATGACGGCGTCATGCCGCAGACCAAGGAAGCGATCCAGCACGCCCGTTCGGCGGGTGTGCCGCTGATCGTGGCGATCAACAAGATCGACAAGTCCGACGCCGACCCGATGCGGGTCAAGAACGAACTGCTGTCCGAGCAGGTCGTGGCCGAAGATTTCGGTGGTGACACCCAGATGGTGGAGATCTCGGCCAAGACCGGCCTGGGCATCGACGATCTGCTGGACGCCATCTCGATCCAGGCCGAACTGCTGGAACTGAAGGCCGTCGACGAAGGCCGCGCCTCGGGCGTGGTGATCGAATCGTCGCTGGACAAGGGCCGCGGCCCGGTCGCTACCGTGCTGGTGCAGCAGGGCCGCCTGAAGAAGGGCGACTACCTGGTGTGCGGCATCCAGTACGGCCGCGTGCGTGCGCTGTTCGACGAAACCGGCAAGCAGCCGGAATTCGCCGGCCCGTCCATCCCGGTGCAGGTCCTGGGTCTGTCCGGCGTGCCGGAAGCCGGTGACGACTTCGTGGTGGTCGAGGACGAGCGCCTGGCCAAGGACGTTGCCCAGCAGCGTGAGACCAAGCGCCGTGAATCGCGCCTGGTCGCCACCGCCGGCAGCCGCATGGAAGACATCATGGCGACTCTGGGCAAGGGCGAGGGCCAGCAGGTCCTCAACCTGGTCATCAAGGCCGACGTGCAGGGTTCGGTGCAGGCCCTCAGCCAGGCGCTGGTGGCGCTGTCCAACGAAGACATCCGCATCAACGTGATCCACTCCGGCGTGGGCGGCATCACCGAATCGGACGCCAACTCGGCGGCCGCTTCGAAGGCCACCGTCATCGGCTTCAACGTGCGTGCGGATGCTTCGGCCCGTCGCATCATCGAATCCAACGGCGTGGACCTGCGCTACTTCTCGATCATCTATGACGTGATCGATCAGGTGAAGCAGGTGGCCTCCGGTCTGCTGGGCGTGGAGATCCGCGAAGAGATCATCGGTATCGCCGAGGTCCGCGACGTGTTCCGCAGCTCCAAGCTGGGCGCCGTTGCCGGCTCGATGGTCATCGAGGGCGTGGTCAGGCGCAACAAGCCGATCCGCGTGCTGCGCGACAGCGTGGTGATCTTCGAGGGCGAGCTGGAATCGCTGCGTCGCTTCAAGGAGAACGTCGAGGAAGTCCGCAACGGTACCGAGTGCGGTATCGCGGTGAAGGCCTACAACGACGTCAAGCCGGGTGACCAGATCGAGTGCTTCGAGCGTATCGAAGTGCCGCGCACCCTGTAATGCTGCAAGGTGGCCCGACCAACGGTCGGGCCCCCCCAGGGACCTG
>NZ_JAPTFQ010000078.1:0-22176 GCF_030985535.1 Stenotrophomonas sp. Sm2128 | reverse complement strand
CCCCCCCCCCCCCCCCCCCCCCCCCCCCCCCAAGGGCTATCAATGCACGGATGCACAGTGGAGAGACGGCAATGAACATGCAGGTGCGGCAAGTGTGGTGGCGCGACCTTTCAGTACCGGCCCTCGTTGCCGGCTTCATCACTGTGCTGGTCGGCTTCGCCAGTTCGGCCGTCATCGTGTTCCAGGCTGCACAAGCTGTCGGTGCCAATCAGGCGCAGATCGCTTCATGGATGTGGGCACTGGGACTGGGCATGGGTGTCACCTGCATCGGGCTGTCACTGCGCTATCGGGTACCGGTGGTGACCGCATGGTCGACACCGGGCGCGGCGATGCTGGTGGTCGGTGCCGGCGGCGCATCTCTTTCCGAGGCCACCGGTGCATTCCTGCTCGCTGCGGTTCTGGGCATGCTGGCTGGCTTCTCCGGCATCTTCGCCCGGTTGATGCAACGGGTACCGATGGCGCTGGCCGCCGGCATGCTGGCCGGGGTGCTGCTGCGCTTCGGTCTGGACGTGTTCGTGGCCATGAACACCCAGCTGGTACTGGGGCTGGCCATGTTCGCCACGTGGCTGGCCGGACGCCGCCTGTTCCCGCGCTATGCGGTCATCGCCACCCTGCTGGTCGGCATCGCGATTGCGGCCAGCCGTGGCCTGCTGCACGCACAGCAGGTGCAGCTGCAACTGGCGGTACCGCAATGGGTGACCCCATGCCTGTCCTGGACCGCAGTGGCCGGCATCGCCCTGCCCCTGTTCGTGGTCACCATGGCCTCGCAGAACATTCCGGGCGTGGCGGTGATGCGGGCATCCGGCTACGACGCCCCGGTGTCGCCGCTGATCGGCTGGATCGGTGTGGTCAATACACTACTGGCGCCGTTCGGTGCGTACGCGCTGAACCTGGCGGCAATCACCGCCGCGATCTGCATGGGCCGCGATGCCCATGAGGACCCGGCACGACGCTATACCGCCGCCATGGCGGCAGGTGCCTTCTACATCGTCATCGGGCTGTTCGGTGCTACCGTGGCCGCACTGTTCGCCGCCTTTCCCAAGGAGCTGGTGGCCTGCCTGGCCGGTATCGCGCTGTTCGGCACCATCGCCAACAGCCTGGCCAGTGCGTTGGCGGTAGAGCGGGACCGCGAGGCGGCACTGGTCACCTTCCTGGTCACCGCCTCGGGCGTCTCACTGGCCGGCATCGGCTCGGCGTTCTGGGGCCTGGTGGCCGGTGCGCTGTGCCTGCTGGTGCTGCGGCCCCGTCAGGACCGCTGACCCACCCTACCCGGCCAATGCGGCGCCGACGATGCTCAGCGCCACCGCGATGACGATAGCGATCAGTGTGGCGACCACGCTGGTGCCGCCACGCGCGGTCAGCTCGCTGCGCAGCCGTGCATCATCGTCGCCGGTGAGGGCACGGGCCTGGGCGATCAGGCGCTGGCAGTGCGCCAGGTACCAGCTGTTGCCAAAGATGCCTGTGGTGATGCTCAGCGCGAAGGTGATGACCAGCGACAGGCCATCCGGCACATCCAGCCAGGTCTCCACCACGCTGATCAGCAGCAGCAGGCCAGCCCACATCGCCGCCAGGCGGTACATCCTGCGGTACATCATCCAGATCAGGCCGAGCAGGAAGGCCGGCCAATGCCAGGTGCCACTGCCCGTGGCAATGCCCTGATCCAGCCGCCAGCGCTGGCGATAGATCGGGAAGTTGCCGCCGACCACGCTGGCGTACAAGGCCATCTCGCCCTCCAGCCCGGCAGCCGCAGCCCTGTCCGGTGCAGCGACCGGTGCACGATAGGGATCGGACGGGTCGCCGACATCCGGCGCGATGCCCTCAACCGCAGGGGCTGCGTCGATATCCAGGGCCGGAACCACCTCGACGGGGGTGGAAGCCTGCTCCAGTTCCGCCAACGGCCGCCATGAGGGCATGCCTTCGCACCAGAGCAGGGTGCGCGCCGTAACCGTCCCTTCCTGCTGCAGCTGGCGAAGACCGGCCAGATCCACCGGCCCACTGCTCTGCCTGCCATTGGCGTACCACCATTGTGCTTCCTGCATGTTTTTCCGTCCTTGCTACCTGCATCGACAAACTGAAATCGCTGCCCGCGCCTACAGCGCGGTACTGCCCAGGGTCTGCACCAGCTGATGGCGCGCACCCGGCGCAAGCGTAATCTGCTCCGGGCCTGCGTTGGCCACTTCCAGGCATACGTAATCGCGCCAGCCCTCGCCGACATCGGCCATCCTGGCTGCCGCCTCGGCGCCCGGATTCCAGACCACCAGCGTCTGGCTGCCTTCGCTGCGGATCTCGATCCGCCGCTGCAGTACGGGATCACGCAGCACGTAATGGCCGCCGGCACCGGTATAGATGCGATCGCTGCGACCGGGATCACGTGGATCGCGCAATGACCACGGTCCCTGTTGCAGGCGCAGCTGCGCATAGTCCTCGTACTTGTCCAGGTACTGCAGGCCATCAAGGCCCTCGACCTCGACCCGCTTGGCATCGCCCACCCGGAAATAGCTGTGCAGGGCCTGGGTGAAGGTCACCGGCGAGGTCCCGGTGTTCTCGGTGACCAGCTGCTGGCGCAGCTGGCGGCCGATACGCAACTGCATCTGCAGGCGCAGGCCGCGATCGGCACTGGGCGCAGGCGCCAACTGCAGCTCGAACTCGCCATCATCGCGCTGGCTGGCCTGCAGAAGCTCCCAGCGCGCGGTACGTACCAGGCCATGCGCCGGTACATCGGCACTCTGGCCCTGGCGACCGAACCACGGCCAGCACACCGGGACGCCACCGCGGATGGGCGTGGGCAGCTCGGCGCGCGTGGGCGAAAGCCACAGCAGATCGGGCTGCCCATCAGGAACGAACGACAGCAGCTGGCCGCCGAACACGCTGACGACCGCCGTGGCGTTGGCGGTTCGCACCTGCCAGGCCTCCAGGCCGTGATACAGGCCGGTGCTGATGTCCGGATTCGACTGCATGCGATGACGCTCCTTGAAGACCGCGGCGATGATGTCGCGGTCAACGTGCCGCCGGCAAGGCTTTCTGCCCAGCGGGTGCGATGGCGGTCGCCTCTTCCTGCAGCGTGCGCAGGATGCGCTGGCCTGCGCGGCCGTCCACCTCGCTCCAGCCCAGGCGCTGCTGCTCGGCCTGGATCGCGCGGCGCGTGGCGGTACCGATCATGCCGTCGGCGGCACCGATATCGTGGCCGCGGGCCAGCAGCAGGGTCTGCAGCTGGCGGCGCTCATCGCGGCCCAGGCCCGGGTCATCGGTCGGCCAGGCGGTGGCCAACCCGTTGCCGCCACTCAATTGGTCAGCCAGCGTCGCGATCGCCAGCGCATAGCTTTCGGCGGCGTTGTAGCTGTAGATCGCGTCGTAGTTGCGGAACACCAGCAATGCCGGGCCCTTGTTGCCGGCCGGCAGCAGCAGCGCGGCGCGCGCATCCGCCGGCAGGTTGGCCGGAGCCAACACGCTGCCATCCAGCGCAGTCACGCCCTGCGCACGCCAGTCGGCCAGGGCGCGACGCTGGGTGCGGCCGGCCTGGCTGGCGTTGAAGCCCGCAGGAACGCGGACTTCCATGCCCCACGGCTCGCCGCTGCGCCAGCCGGCGCGCTTGAGGTAGTTGGCGGTGGAGGCCAGTGTATCGGGAATGCTGCCGACCAGATCGCGGCGGCCATCGCCATCACCGTCCACGGCGATGCGTGCATAGGTGCTGGGCATGAACTGCGTATGCCCGAAGGCACCGGCCCAGGAGCCGGTGAGCCCCTGGGCCTGCAGGTCGCCGCGGTCGATCAGCTTGAGCAGCGCCAGCAGTTCACCGCGGAAGAAGGGTTGGCGACGGCCGGCGCAGGACAGCGTGGCCAATGACTGCAGCAGCGGGCGCTTGCCGAACACGCGGCCGTAGTCGCTCTCCACGCCCCAGACCGCGACGATGGTGGCCGGATCGACGCCGTACTGCGCCGACACGCGATCGAGCAGGTCGCGGTGCTGCTGCAGCAGGGCGCGGCCATCAGCCACGCGCTGGCGATCGACCAGCGCGGCCAGGTAGTCCCAGATCGGCGTGGTGAATTCGGGCTGTGCATCGAGCAGGCCGAGCACGGTGGGGTCCGGGGTGAGGCCGGCGGTGATCGCGTTGAAACGGTCGGCACTGATGCCTTGTGTCGCAGCGGTGGCCTGCAGGCCCGACAGGCAGCGGCTGAACGCCGGATCGATGTTGCCGGCAGGCGCGGCGGGTGCTGTCGGCGCCGAGGCAAGAGCGGCCGCCAGGCCGAGCGTGGTCAGAATGGGCATGGCGTCCTCCGTGTTGCCGTTGCACGGCCATCTTAGGGGTAGCGGTGCTGCTGAACCTGAAGCAGTACCGGCTGGCCGTCCGCCCTAGATGGCACGCAACAGGCGCAGGCCATAGGCCGGGCCTTCAGCATCCCAGCGCTGCATGACCTGCAGGCCAGCCGGCTGCAGCAGCGCTTCGAAGCTCTCGTCGGTGTACTTGTGGCTGTATTCGACGCGGATCGGTTCGTCGGCCTCGAAATGGAAGGTTCGGCCATCCAGATGGACGTCCTGTGCCCGCTGGCTGACCAGATCGGTCTCGATGCGCAGCCGCGCGACGCTGTAGCGGGCACGATGACGGAAGCCCTGCAGATCGAAGTCGCTGCCGACCTCGCGGTTGAGGCGGGCCAGCAGGTTCAGGGTGAATGCGGCGGTGACGCCCTGCGCATCGTTGTAGGCCGCCTCGATCAGCGCCGGGTCCTTGTGCAGGTCGATGCCGACCAGGGCCAGGCCATCACGCCCCATGGTCTGGCGCATCGCGCGCAGCAGCGCGACCGCGTCCTCGCCTTCAAAGTTGCCCAGCGTGGAACCGGGGAAGAACAGCAGACGTCGCGCGGGTTCGCGTTCGGGCATGGGTACGGCGACGGGACGGGTAAAGTCGGCACAGACCGGCAGCATCTCCACCTCGGGCAACGCCGGGGCCAGATGGTCGATGCTGGACAGCAGCGCGGCACGCGAGATTTCAATCGGCGTGTAGGCCACTGGGTCGTGCAGGGCGGCCAGCAGCAATGCGGTCTTGCGGCCACTGCCGCTGCCCAGTTCCACCACGTGCAGGTGCGGCCCGACGCTTCGGGCGATGTCCGGCAGTACCCGTGAAAGCAGGGCCAGCTCGGTGCGCGTGGGGTAGTACTCGGGGGTCTGCGTGATCTGCTCGAACAGGCGCGAGCCGCGCGCATCGTAGAAGTACTTGGACGGCAGCTGGCGCGGCGTGCGCGACAACCCGGCCACCACGTCGGTGAGGATCTGCTGGCGGCCGGGGGTGAGATCGGTCAGCGCCTGCAGTGCGTCGTGCACCGTACTCATGCGAGGTCCCTGGCCAGGCGCAGCCCGGAGAACTGCCAACGCGCCGGGGGCATGAAGAAGTTGCGGTAGCTGGCACGCACGTGGCCACGCGGCGTGGCGCAGCTGCCACCGCGCAGCACCCATTGCCCGCACATGAACTTGCCGTTGTATTCACCGAGGTTGCCGGCGAAAGGGCGGAAGCCCGGGTAGGCGCCATACGCACTGTGGGTCCATTCCCATACATCGCCGAACAGCTGACGCAGTCCACTGCCCCCTGCAGCCTGCGGGTGCAGCCGATCGTCATCGGCAAAATGACCGCGAGGCGGCAGCGTTGCGGCGGCAGCCTCCCACTCGAACTCGCTGGGCAGGCGCGCACCGGCCCAGCGGGCGCAGGCATCGGCCTCGTAGTAGCTGAGGTGGCAGACCGGCGCATGCGGATCCAGTTCGCGCCAACCGCCCAGGGTGTACTCGCGCTGCAGGGCGCCATCCCAGTACAGCGGGTGCTGCCAGCCCTCGGCTTCGCGCAGCGCCCAGCCTTCGCTGAGCCACCAGCGCGGTTCGCGGTAGCCGCCGGCGTCGATGAAGGCGCGGTACTCGGCATTGCTGACGGGACGCTCGGCCAGTGCGTGCGCGGGGAGCAGCACGCGATGCGCCGGCGATTCGTTGTCGTAGGCGAAGGCGGTGTGCTGCGGCCAGGCTGCGGCGCCGATGGTGACGATGCGCTCGGGCGACTCGATCCAGCCCTGCGCACTGGCAGCGCTGGTTGCAGGCTGCAGGTCCTCGCGGTAGGCCGGCTGCAACGGATTGCACCAGAACGCGTGCTTGATGTCGGTGAGCAGCAGTTCCTGGTGCTGCAGTTCGTGCTGCAGGCCCAACTGCAGGTGCTGCAGTGCCTGCTCATCAAGGTCGCCTGCCGCCAGCCGCGATTGCACCTGTGCATCGACCTGCTGGCGGTAGTCGCGCACCTGCTGCAGCGATGGCCGCGACAGCAACCCACGCTGCGGCCGGGCATGCGCCGGGCCGAGGCTCTTGTAGTAGCTGTTGAACAGGTAGTCCCAGGCAGGGTCATGCGCCGGTGCAGGTGGGAAGCCGGCCAGCACGAAGCGTTCGAAGAACCAGGTGGTGTGGGCCAAGTGCCATTTGCTCGGGCTGGCATCGGCCATGCTCTGCAGCATGGCATCTTCGGCGCTGAGGGGGGCTGCCAGGTGCATGCTGCGGTTCCGCACACATGCGTACTGGCGGGCGAGATCGCGCTGCGGGGCAGCGACGGCGGTGGCTACGCTGTCCATCCGGGAAGCATCTGCGCAACAGGGTGAGTGCGATGTCATCGTTCGACGTCAACGCGTTCACATGCGTGACCATCCCGCATTCAAGAAGCCGGTGCGAACGCCGCTAACGGCAATGCTGCGGCCGCGTCGTCACCGCGCTGGAATTCCTGCTTGCCCCTGCATCCGCTCCGCCAGCCTGCGCATTACCTGTTCGTGCTGCCCGCCGTGCTGGTTGCCGTGGTGCTGTGGGCAGCACTGGGCAACGAAGACGTTGCCAGTCCGGCCCAACGCATCCTGCCCTGGCTGCTGGCCTGCCTCGGCGCCGGCCTTGCCCTGCTCTACCACCAGGTGCGTACGCTCTGCCTGCTGCTGGTGGTGGCGGTCATGTTCGCGCTGCTGCACCAGGACGTGGGCGGCTACCTGCACAGCGGCCACGTCACGGCGCTGACACCGCTGCGCTTCCATGCCATTTCGGCCTGGTTGCCCTTGCTGTTCGCGGGCCTGGCATTGTGGCCCGAGCGCGGCCGCCGCCGCCGCGACCTGCTGCTGCGGGGTGTTGCCAGTGGCACCGCGCTGCTGATCTTCCTGCTGCTGGCCACGCAGCAACCCCGGGGCATGCACGATCTGCTGTCCAACCGCCACTGGAGCTGGATTCCGGCCGACTGGAACGCGCTGGCACAGCTGCCAGCGCTGCTGTTCCTTCTGGCAACCGCCGCGCTGGGCTGGCAGGCCTGGCGGCATCCGCGCCCGTTGCACACGGCGATGCTGCTGGCCCTGCTGTGCCTGTGGTGGATGCTGCCACGGGTGTTCCTGCAGCCGGTGCTGCTGCCGGCACTGGCCAGCGCGGCCCTGCTGCTGATGCTGGGCGCGATGCTGCAGGAGTCCTTCCATATGGCCTTCCGCGATGAGCTGACCGGCCTGCCGGGGCGCCGCGCCTTCAATGAGACCCTGCAGCGGGCGCGCGGCACCTACAGCATCGCGATGGTGGACGTGGACCACTTCAAGTCGTTCAACGACACCCACGGCCACGACACCGGCGACGATGTGCTGCGCCTGGTGGCCTCGCGCCTGGGCCGGGTGGGCGATGGTGGCCGGGCGTTCCGCTATGGCGGCGAGGAGTTCGCGGTGGTGTTCCTGGATCGTCCCGCAGCGGCCTGCGTGGATGCAGTCGAGGCGCTGCGGCAGACCATCGAGGACACCCGCATGCAGCTGCGCGACCGGAGCACACGCAGCCGCGACGATGAAACGGGGCGCCGGCAACGAGGACGCGGCGGAAGCGGGCAGACGGTGCAGGTGACGGTGAGCATCGGGCTGGCAGACAGCCGCGTGGATGAGCGGCCAGCGGCAGTGATCAAGGCCGCCGACCAGGCGCTGTACGCAGCCAAGGACGGTGGCCGCAACCAGGTCCGCGCGCATGCCGGCCAGCGCGTGCTGGCGGCACGCGGCGGCTGAGGCTCACACCGCGTCGAGGTAGTACCAGCGGCCGTCGACGCGCAGGAAGCGGCTGTGCTCGGCCATCTTCACCGCGCTGCCGCCGCCCACGCGGTAGCGGGCGGTGAAGCGCACTTCGGCGCTGTCGGCGCCGGTGACGGTGTGCTCGTGCACGGTCAGGCCCAACCAATGCGTACGCTGGCCGGGCGCATCATCCAGCGACAACTCGGCCGGACGGGTATCCGGATGCCAGCTCTGGCGCAGATAGTCCGCCAGCCCCCGCACATAGGCGCTGTAACGTGATCGCATCAGGCGCTCGGCATCGGGGGCGGCCTCACCGGCATGGAAACGGCCACAGCAGGCGGCGTACTCGGCGGGAAGGCCGCAGGGGCAGGGATCGGTGGGTTTTCGGCTCATGCGGACATTGTCGCCGGGTTGTGCGGATGGATCCACGCGGGGCACCGGTCAACCAGTGCAGGACAGGCGTATGCTGTCGCGCCCCCATATCGATTGATCGCCGTGCTGGAACTGGTTCCCCCTGAGTTGTGGTGGCTGGTGGTCATCGCCTTCATCGCCGGGCTGGTCGATGCCGCCGTCGGTGGTGGTGGGCTGGTGCAGCTGCCTGGCCTGTTCACGGTGCTGCCGCAGCAGACGCCGGCGATGCTGTTTGGTACCAACAAGTTCAGTTCGATGTTCGGTACCGGTGCGGCCGCCTGGCGCTATGCGCGCAACGTGCGCTTCCCGTGGAAGCCGGTGTTGTTCGCGGCCGGCACGGCCTTCATCTTCTCCTTCGCCGGCGCCACCGCGGTAAGCCTGCTGCCCAAGGACGCGGTGCGCCCACTGGTGCTGGTGCTGCTGGTCGCGATGCTGGCCTACACGCTGTGGAAGAAGGACTTCGGCGCGCTGCACCGTCCGCAGGAGATCGGTCGCCGCGAACTGGTGATCGCGCTGGCGATCGGTGCGGCGATCGGCTTCTACGACGGCTTCTTCGGGCCGGGCACCGGCAGCTTCCTGATCTTCCTGTTCGTGCGCTTCTTCGGGCTGGATTTCCTGCGCGCCTCGGCGGCGTCGAAGGTGGTGAACCTGGCGACGAATGTGGCGGCGATCTCGTTCTTCGTGCCGACCGGCAACATCCTGTGGCTGTTCGCGCTGCCGATGGCGGCGGCCAACATCATCGGCTCGGTGGTGGGCACGCGCCTGGCGCTGAAGGGCGGTACGCCGTTCATCCGCAAGCTGTTCGTGGGGCTGGTGGTGGTGCTGATCGCGCGGATGGCGTGGGATACGTTCCGCGGTTCGTGAGGGACGTTATGAAATGGTAGGTGCCAACCTTGGTTGGCACATTGTTTCAGGTCGCGAAGAGCAGCCGAGCATGGCTCGGCCCTACAGGTGGATTGCCCGAGGCGCTCAGGCCTCGGCTTCTTCCGGTTCGTTGGCCTGCTGGCGGCTGCGCTCGGGCAGCTTCAGGCGCTTGCCTTCCTCGTCATACTCGATCAGCAGCACGCCGGAGTCGTGGCGACCGCTGATTTCGACGAAGCAGGCGCCGCCGATGAACGGTTCCAGCGTCATCACCGACTTCAGCGGGGTGGCAACCACCATCTGGAAGCCAAAGTTGTCGAAGATGTTCATCGCCAGCGCGGTGAACTCGTTGTCGGCCTTGTCGAAGGCTTCGTCGAGCACCACTGCGGCGTAGCTGGGCAGCTGGCTGTCAGCACCGCCGAGCTGGTAGCGCAGTGCCGCGGCCAGGCAGGTGGTGGCCAGTTTCTGGCGCTGGCCACCGGACTTGCCGGCGCCGCTGCGGTAGATCTCGACCTGCTGGCGCGTTTCCGCATCCAGCTCGACGCCGATGAACTCCACGTGCATGCGCACGTCCAGCACCAGCTCGCGCCAACGCTTGTCCTCGCCTTCCTGCGAGCCCAGGCGGTTGACCAACTGGCGCAGCACGGTGAACTGCGATTCGGCCAGCTCGCGCTGCTCGGTCTGCTGCTGCGACAGCACTTCGCGCAGCTGCAGCTGGAACTCGCCCACTTCCGGCAGGCGGCGGTCGCTCAGTTCGATGGTCAGCAGCGTGCCGCGGTTGAACGGCACCTGTTCCAGGCTGGCGTTCACTTCATCCAGGCGCTGGCCGATCGACTTGCGGGCCTCGGCGCTGTGGCGCTGCAGGGCCAGCAGGTTGTTCTTGCTCTGGTTCTGCAGCAGATCGAAGAAGCGCTCTTCATGCTGCGGCAGGCCATCGCGCTCCAGTCGTTCGAGGCGTGCGAGGAAGTCCTCGGCCGAGGCCACCGACACGGTGAAGTCACCCGATTCCTCCGGCCATTGCTGGATGAAGCGACGGAAGCAGCCGATCAGCTGGTTCTCGATGCGGTTGAGGTCCTGTTGCGAGGACGACAGCTGCTCGTTCAGCGCGTTGCTGACCTGGCGCATGTGCGCTTCCAGCGTTTCCAGGCTGAGCGGACCCTGCTCCTGCAGGCGCTCGGCAAGGCCGGCTTCCTGCTCCTGGGCCAGGCTCGGCAGCACCAGCGCACGGCTCTGCTGGCGCGCGCGGTCCAGGCGGTCGCGTTCCTTGACCAGCTGCCCGCGCTCGACGCGGACGTCTTCATAGGTGCGGCGGGCCTGCTCGATGTCGGCGCGCACGGCGTCGATCTGCTTGGCCAGCTTGGCGAGGTCGGCATTGCCTTCGCGCAGGGCGCGCAGCGTGGCCTCGATGTCGCTCAGGCGCTGCTGTGGGGCGGCGATGTCGATCTCGTTCCAGCTGATGCTGACCAGCTCGTGGCAGGCCAGGCGGCGTTCGTTGTCGCGGTCACGCTGTCCACGCAGGCGCGCGATGTCGGTCTCGCAGCTGGCGATGCGCTTGGCCAGTTCCTGAGCTTCGCGCTCGAAGGCGCCCACCTTGTCGTGGTTGTTGAAACCGAGGATCCAGCGACGGCGGTCGCCCACCGCACTGCGGTCATCCTTCTCGAAACGGTCGCCCGGATGCTTGACCTGGCCTTCGCGGGTGATGCCGCGGTCGACGTTGCGCAGCTGCTTGGCATCCACGCACTCGTAGTCGAATCGCTTGCCGAGCTCGCGGCGCAGCCAGCTTTCGAACACGTGTTCGCGCAGCTCCAGCTTGTGCAGCAGCGACTTCGCCGACGGCTCACGGGCGAACGCATCATCGTTGCGGCGCACGCGGTAGTAGGTGAAGCGCATGCCCAGGTGGGTACGGTTCACCCACTCGGCGACGTCGTTGTAATGCTTGTCGTCGACCAGCAGCGACAGCGCGAAGCCACCCAGCACGCGCTCGATGGCACCCTGCCAGCCCTGCTCTTCCGAGCGGACCTGGATCAGTTCGCCGACGAACGGCAGCGCCGCTTCGGCAATGCCGGTTTCCTCGGCCAGGCGCGCGCGGAGCTTCTGCATCGGCGCCGGGATGTTGGAGGGCGTGCGCTGCATCGCTTCGAGTTCCGCACGGACTTCGCCGAAGCGGCGCTCGTCATCGCGCTTGCCACCCAGGCGATCGCTGATCGCATCGTCCAGCGCCGAAGAGGCGCGCTGGCGGTCCTGCAGCTCGTTCTGTGCGCGCTCGACCAGTTCGGCGAAGCCGTGTGCGTCGTCCGGCAGTTCGGCCCCCAGCTGCTGCGCGGCCAGGCTTGCCTGCTCGCGCTTGGCCTGGCGGCGGTCGCGCTCGGCTTCGGCGCGGCCCTGCTCGCGTTCCAGTTCTTCGATGCGCTCACCGCCCTGCTGGCGGCGCTGCAGTTCCAGTTCGGCCAGGCGCTCGGTGTGATTGTCCAGTGCGGCACGGCGCTGGGCTTCTTCGCCAAGCAGGCCACGGTCACGCACGTCCATCTCGCGCAGGCGCGCTTCGATCAGCGCCTGGCGGCGGCTTTCACGGAAGCTGTCGACGCCGAGCTTGAGGGCTTCGTCGTCGCCGCGCCGGCGGTGCATTTCCTTCAGGTCGTTGTAGTAGGCGCGTGCCGGCAGCAGGGTCTCCACCTGGCGACGGGCGGTGACCACCGCCTGGTGCGCGCCATCGAGCTCGGCGAAGTCGCTGACCAGGCGTTCGGCGGCGTCGAAGGTCTTCGGCGTGTCGAGCATGAAGTCGCGCAGGAAGACGTTGAGGTCGCCCAGGTTCTTCGCCGACTGCGTCTTGTGCAGCAGGCGCAGCGCCATCTCGTTGTCGATGCCGAGCAGGTCGCGGAAGCGCTCGGCGTAGCCGGAGAAGGTGTCGAAGTGGTGCAGGTCGGACAGCTTCTGCTTGAGCTTGCGCAGGTCCAGGTCGAACCCACCAAGATCCTTGGCGATGTCGAACGGGCGCTCGGCAATCATGTAGTGCTTGCGCACGTCACCGGCCGAGGTGCCGTTGCCGGAGATCCACAGCAGGCGCACCAGGCTGACCACGCGGCCATCGCCGGCGCGGTATTCCAGCACCAGTGCGGTCCAGGTGGCGCCCTTGCGCAGGTACTGGGTGGCGATTTCGCCGGTGCCGCTGTCCTGCTGGTCAGCCCACGCGCCACGCACGTAGGACACCAGGTTGCGGTCGCGGCCACTGCGCTCGGCTTCACGCGCAGCAGCGTTGAAGTCGACGATGGCCGGCGGCGTCAGCAGCGCGGACATGGCATCGAGCAGTGTCGACTTGCCCGAGCCGGAACGTCCGACGAACAGGAAGCCGCGCTCGGCGATCGGTACTTCGGTCAGGCCGTTGAAGGTGCCCCAGTTGTGCACCTGCAGGCGGCGCATGCGGAACTGCTGCAGGCGCGGGTCCGGCAGGCCTTCGTTGAACAGGGCGGGAGTGTGCTTGGAGATAGCCATGCGATGGTCGGGTCTCTCAGGCCTCGGCGGCCGGGGTTTCGCGCAGCTGGCGGTAGACCGCCGAGAGCTGGGACACGTCTTCGGCGGAGAACAGCAGCTTCAGCGCCGGCGAGACTTCGTGGCGGTCTTCCTGGCCGCTGAGGCGGGTCAGGATGTGGTTGTCCTTCATCTTCTGCACCGCCGAGGCGACGCGGCGGTTGAAGCCGGCGCGGTCGGTGGACAGGTTCTTTTCGTAGATGGCCAGTGCTTCGGCCATTTCGGCATCGGCGACCACCGCGCGGTTGCCGCGCGCATCGGCTTCGGCCAGCTGCTGGCGCAGGTACAGCAACAGCACCGAGTCGATGAAGGTCAGCGGCGAGGTGCGCAGCAGCACCGGCGCGTCGACGTCTTCGGTATCGGCCTGGCGGGTGAACGCCACGCCGCTGTCACGGTCGAGCACCAGTTCCAGGAACAGGTCCGCCAGCGACGAGCGGATGGCCGCTTCGCTGCGGATCAGTGCCGGCCACAGCTTGGCGTGGCGCAGCTGGTCGATGCTGGGGCCGATCAGCAGCTGGCACAGCGCGCGGCGCGCATCCAGCGGCAGGCGCCCGGTGTCGCCGAGGTAATAGACGTCGTTGCCACGGCGGGGCTGCGCCACGGCCGCCACCGGTTCGGCCTCGTAGGCGTCTTCCGCCACGTCGGCCTGCGCTGCGTCGATGGGATCTTCATGCCAGCTCATGGCGTCTCTCCTGGGTGAACCAAACCAGCGGGATGCGGGCGCGACGGACCTGGCCGTCGCCACCACGCCATTGCGCAAGCTCCTGCTCGCCGGCGACCACGTTGCCGAAGCGCGTGCCCAGCGACAGATAGCCGATGACGCTGCCAAGACCCTGCGGCGCCTCGCGCTGCGACAGTGCCTGGGCGATGCTGAGCCGCGGCTGTGCATCGAGCAGGTCGTGCAGGTCGCGGCGCAGGGTGCGGAAGTCGATTTCGGACGAAGCGACCAGGTCGCCGACGCTCTCCAGGCTGATCGCGGCCGCGTCGTTGTACTCGACATTGCCGTCGACCTGGGCGCTGCGCGGATCATGCAGCTTCCACTGCGACCAAGAGCGCAGTCGGCTGGTGGTCAGCTGCAGGTCGCGGCCGATGCCGCGTTGTGCGGGGAATTCGTCGCGCAGGGCCAGGGCTTCGGACTGCGCCTGCTTCAACAACTGGTTGAGGCGGCGCTGTTCCAGGTAGCCACGGCTCTGCACGAAGCCGCGCAGGCTGCGCGCGAAGTTCTGCAGCACGTCGTGCACCTGGCCACCGCGCTCGAGCATGGTGCTGGTGAAGCTGCGCAGGAAGTTGCGTTCGTTGCGGTCCAGGCGGCGGGCGAAGCCGCGCGCCAGCACTGCTTCCAGCGCGGCATCGAGCTGGGCACTCTGTTCGGCGTCGTTGAGCAGCCGCCAGAAGGCCTGGAAACTGCGCCCGGCGTCACTTTCGCCAATGACATCCACACCTTCGAACAGCTGCGACAGCACATCGCCGCGCTCGCCCTCGTCGTCGATGATGCGTTCGCGGAAATCGCGGTTGAGCTGCTCGAAGTCATCGCGCACGCGGCGGAAGTCCTCGGTCAGCTCGTCGGCCAGGCCGATGATCTGGCGGGTGCGTTCCAGCGCGCGCTTGCCGTCCAGCGCAACCACGCGGCCGGTGCCGACCCGGGCGATTTCGGCATCGATGCGGTCGCGCTCGTCGTGCAGCGCGGACAGGCGCGCATCGGGATCGGCTTCGGTCTGCGCAGCCAGTGCCGAGAGCTGCTCAATGACCAGCGCCAGGCGGCTTTCGGTGGCGGCCACGCGGGCCTGCTCGAGGCCGTCGGCGAAGCGGATCGCCTGCAGTGCCGCGGTCGCCAGCTCGTACTGCTCCTGGTCGGCGCCTTCGGGCAGACGGCGTTCCAGCCAGCCCTGGGCCAGCCAGTGCGCGATGTAGGCCTGCGCGGTGCGCGGCAGCTCGCGCGAGAGTTCATCGCCGGCCAGCTGGTCCAGCGCGCGCTGCAGTCGCTCGTTCAGTACCGAGGACGGCAGCGTGCGCTCGCCGTCCATCAGCAGGCCCTGCAGCAGGCCGATGATTTCCGGAGCGTGGTCGGCGGCAAGCAGCTTCCACTGGGGCTGTTCGCGCAGGTGGCGGTAACGGGCAATGCGTTCGCGATGCTTCATGCAGCGAAAGAAGTCTGTAGGGCTGACAGGGACAAACCGCCATGCACAGCTGCCGCGTGGACAGCCGTGGGCATGCCGGCCTGCAGGAGCCGGCGTGGTGCGGGCAAGCGGCTCAGCGCTTGCCGCCCACTTCGATGAAGCGCAGGAACTCGGCGCGGGTACGCGCGTCGTCGCGGAAGCTGCCCAGCATCTTGGAGGTGACCATGCTGACGCCGCGCTTGTGGATGCCGCGGGTGGTCATGCACTCGTGGGCGCCTTCGACGACCACGCCGACGCCGATCGGCTGCAGCACATCCTGGATGCACTGGGCGATCTGCGCGGTCATCTTCTCCTGCACCTGGAAACGGCGGGCGTAGGCTTCGACGACACGGGCCAGCTTGCTGATGCCCACCACCTTGCCGGCCGGCAGGTAGCCGACGTGCACGCGGCCGATGATCGGGGCCATGTGGTGCTCGCAGTGGCTTTCGTACTCGATGTCGCGCAGGACGATCAGCTCGTCGTAGCCGGCCACTTCCTCGAAGGTACGCTCCATGTAGGCGCGCGGGTCGTCGCGGTAACCGCTGAACCAGTCGCCATAGGCTTCGGCGACACGGCGGGGGGTATCCAGCAGGCCTTCACGGGACGGGTCCTCACCGGCCCAGCGCAGCAGGGTGCGCACGGCATCCTCGGCCTGGTCCTGGGTCACGTCGCCCTGCGGGGCGGCCTTTTCGTTGTTCTTGCTCATTGCGTACAGCGTCCCGAACGGGGGGCGAGCATCGTACCCGACCGGGGGGTGGGTCGTCCTGTTGGTCGGGTTCATCGGGGGTCTGGCGGCGCCTGCCTGTTACGGGTCTGGATGGGGAAGGGCGGCAGGGCAGGACACGCCGTAAACCCATCCATGGGGGCTCGGTCGGCGCATCCATGCGCCTCACGGTCCTGCCCTGCCGCCCTTCCCCATCCCTGACAGTTTCCCGCGGGCGCGGCCGGACCGCCCGAAAGCGGGGGCAAAAGCGGGGTTCATGACTTCGGAAGCAGCGCGCCGCTGCTGTGGTGTCTTGTGCTTTGGTGGGTGCGGACCGTTGGTCCGCACTGCTTCTGCTCTTGCTTCCAAGAGCCAACCCACCGCGCTCGCGGGGTGATGGGAAGGCAGCGGGGGGCCGGGCGGGGCAGGACCGTCCGCGGCATGGATGCCTCGCAAGCGCCCGAACGCACAGCCGCCAGCGGCTGGGCCGGACCCCGGAGGGGGGTTCACGGCGTGTCCTGCACCGCCCGGCCCCCGCTGCCCCACCCGACACCAAGCAGGCGCAACGCTTTCCTCACTACGCCCCCCATTCAGAAAAACCTATTAATAGGAATGAAATTAGTAGTATCCTACCTATCTCTTATGGACCGACCCCTCGACGAGCGCACCGTGCTGCAGATGCAGCTCAGCTCCGGCCTGCTGTACGCAGGGCGGCAGTGGCAGCGCCTGGCCGACAGCCGGCTCGGCAGCTACGGCATCTCCACCGCCTGCACCATGCCGCTGCTGATGATCGGCCGCTCCGGCGGTGGCATCCGTCAGGTGGCGCTGGCGCAGCAGCTGGGCATGGAAGGACCCTCCCTGGTGCGCCTGCTGGACAAGTTGTGCGCCAGCGACCTGGTCCGCCGCGAGAGCGATGCCAGCGACCGCCGCGCCAACCTGCTGTGGCTGACCGACGCGGGCCATGCGCTGGTCAGCGAGCTGGAAGACCAGTTGATCGGCCTGCGCCAGGACGTGTTCGGCGAGCTTTCCATGGATGAACTGCACGCCGTGCTGAAGGCATGGCGCCTGCTGGCCGAGGCCGCCGACCGCATCACGTAAGACCGCCGCCCCCGAACACCGCCGCTGCCGTGCACACGCCAGCGGCTTTTGTCCGTTGCCGTTGTTTCGCTGTTCCTTCCCTCCCCTTCCCCCCACCTCGCCCCCCGCCCCTACCGATGCCCGGTGAATTCAGTCTCCACGGAGTGTTCGTCCCGACCCTGCTCGGGTTGATGTTGTTGGCCTACCTGGTCAACAGCGGCCTGCACGCGCTGCTGCAGCGTGCCGGCGCCTATCGCCACGTATGGCACCCGGCGCTGTTCAACCTGGCCCTGTACGGGATCGTGCTTGGCCTGCTGTTCCACCTCCTGCGTTGGATGCAATCGTGAACAAGATCGTGAAGAAGACCCTGCCGGTGCTGCTCACCAGCGCAGCCGTGATCGTCGCCCTGCTGGTGCTGCGCCAGCTGTGGGTCTATTACATGGATGAGCCGTGGACCCGCGATGCCCATGTCGGTGCCGACGTGGTGCAGGTGGCGCCGGACGTGTCCGGGCTGGTGGAAACGGTGCAGGTGGCCGACAACCAGGCGGTGAAGAAGGGTGACCTGCTGTTCGTGGTCGATCGCGCCCGCTACCGCATCGCGCTGGAGCAGGCTCGCGCCAACCTGGCCGAGCGCCAGGCATCGGTGGCGCAGCTGCGCCGCGAGATCGGCCGTGACCGCAGCCTGCAGGACCTGGTCGCCGCCGAGGACGCCGAAGTGCGCCGCGCCAAGCTGCAGGCCGCACAGGCGGCGCTGGCCACCGCACAGGCGGCGGTCGACCTGGCCGAGCTCAACCTGGACCGCACCGAGGTGCGCGCGCCGGCCGATGGCCGGGTCAACGACCGCACCCTGCGCGTGGGCGACTACGTGGTGGCCGGCAAGCCGGTGCTGGCGCTGCTGGATACCGGCTCGTTCCGCATCGATGGCTACTTCGAGGAAACCCGCCTGCGCGGCGTGGCCCCGGGGCAGAGCGTGGACATCCGCCTGATGGGCGAATCGGCACCGCTGCGCGGCCATGTCGAGAGCATCGCCGCCGGCATCGAGGACCGCTACCGCAGCAACGGCAGCACCCTGCTGCCGAACGTGACCCCGGCCTTCGACTGGGTGCGGCTGGCACAGCGCATTCCGGTGCGCATCGCCATCGACGAAGTACCCAAGGGCGTGGAACTGATCGCCGGCCGTACCGCCACGGTGACCGTGGACACCGGCCGCCATCCGCACAACGACAAGGCCGGCACCGCGCCGACACAGGCGGGCCTGTGAACGCCGCCCTGCCCCGTCTCGGTCTGATCGTCGCGCTGGTCAGCCTGGCCGCGTGCAAAACCGTCGGCCCGGACTATGCACTGCCGGAAGGCTCGGCGTTCAAGCGCCCGGAGGCCAATGCGGCCTTCATCGATACGCAGAACCCGCAGATTGCCGCCAACCAGGCGCTGCCCGACCGCTGGTGGTCGCTGTACAACGACCCGGTGCTGGACGGCCTGATCACCCAGGCACTGCGTGACAACGTGGAACTGAAGGCCGCCGATGCACACCTGCGTCGTGCCGCGGCGGTGTACGAACAGGCGCTGGACGCCGGTGGCTTCGAGTACGAGGCCGAGGCCGGCGTCAGCCGCGCGCAGCTGTCGGCCGAATCGTTCCTGCAGGAGCACGAGCTGCCGGTGATCAACCTGGCCGATGGCAAGTTCGCGGTCAGCTACCAGTTCGACCTGTTCGGCAAGCTCAAGCGCGGCGCCGAGGCAGCGCGTGCCGACGAGCAGTCGGTTGCTGCGGCGCGCGACCTGGCCCAGGTCAGCGTGGTCGCGCAGGTCGCCGACAGCTACCTGGAAATCTGCCACGCCAACCACGAACTGCACGTGGCCGAGCATTCGCTGCAGCTGCAGCAGCGCAGCCGCACGGTCACCGAGCGCCTGATCGCGGCCGGCCGCGGCACGCCGCCGGAACTGGCCCGCGCCAATGCGCAGGTAGCGTTGCTGGAGGCGGCACTGCCGCCGCTACGCGCGCAGCGTTCGGCGGCCGCCTATTCGCTGGCCGCGCTGCTTGGGAAAACCCCGGGCCAGCTGCCAGCCGGCGTGATCGACTGTGCGCACGCCCCCGGCCTGGCGCAGCCGCTGCCGGTCGGTGATGGCCGGGCGCTGCTGCAGCGCCGCCCGGACGTGCGCCAGGCCGAGCGCAAGCTGGCCTCGGCCACGGCGCGGATTGGGGTCGCCACCGCCGAGCTGTACCCGGACATCCGCCTGGGTGCCTCGGTGGGTGCCGCCGGCCTGCTGGAAGACTTCGGCACGCCGATGACCCAGCAGTGGTCGATCGGCCCGCTGATCTCGTGGACGCTGCCGTCGTCCGGCACGCACGCACGCATCCACGCCGCCGAGGCGGGTGCCGATGCCGCGCTGGCCGAGTTCGACCACACCGTGCTGCAGGCGCTGCGCGAGACCCAGACCGCGCTGGACCGCTATGCGCAGGACCTGCGCCGGCTGCAGTCGCTGCGCATCGCGCAGGAGCAGGCCGCACTGGCCGCCGAGCAGAACCGCCGGCTGTACCAGGGTGGCCGTACGCCGTACCTGTCCAGCCTGGATGCCGACCGCAGCCTGGCCACCAGCGACGCCACCCTGGCCGCCGCCGAAGCGCAGGTCTCGCGCGACCAGATCCATCTGTTCCTGGTGCTGGGTGGCGGCTGGCAGGCATCGGTTGCCCCGCCCGCGCCGTCCACCGCACAGGCCTCGGCGAAGTAAGCCATGAACGCGCTGACCGATCGCCAGGCCTGGCTGTTCTCGATCAAGACCTACCTGGCCGCGGTGGCCGCGCTGTACATCGCCATGGCCGGCAACCTGTCGCGCCCGTACTGGGCGATGGGCACGGTGTACATCGTCAGCCAGCCGCTGCTGGGCCCAACCCGCGCCAAGGGCGTGTACCGCATCGTTGGCACCCTGGTGGCCGGCCTGGCCACCCTGCTGGTGCTGCCGGCGCTGGTGGAAACGCCGCTGGTGCTGAGCGCGGCGATGTCGATCTGGCTGGCCGGGTGCCTGTTCATGGCCCTGCTCAACCGCGGCCCGCGCGGTTACGCGTTCCTGCTGGCCGGCTACACCACCGCCTTCATCGGCTTCCCGGCCGTGACCTCGCCGGAGACCATCTTCGACACCGTGGTGGCGCGCAGCGAGGAGATCATCCTCGGCACCGTGGTGGCAGTGCTGTTTGCTTCGCTGCTGTTCCCGGCCTCGGTACGCCCGATGCTGCGCGCCCGCATCGGCAACTGGATGGAGGACGCGGCGCAGTGGTGCCGGCAGATCCTCGAACGCGGCCGCGCGCACGCGCCGCGCAACCGGCTCGCCGCCGACCTGGTGCAGTTCGAGGCGCTGATCGAGTTCCTGCGCCGCGACGACCCGCGCCATGCCGGTTCGGCCGTGTCGATGGAGCGGCTGCGCGAGCGCATGCTGCTGCTGTTGCCGGTGCTGTCCTCGATTGCCGACCGCCTGAGTGCGCTGCGCAGCGACGGCCAGGACCTGCCCGAGGGGCTGCCGGCACTGGTCGATGACATCCACGACTGGCTGGATGGCCCGACCAACGCCAGCGAATACGCGCGCCTGCGCGCGCGCATCAGTGCATTGAAGCCGCAGGTGGACCGCGACCTGCAGCACCTGCAGCTGGCCAGCCTGCTGCTGCGCCTGGAGGAACTGGTGGACCTGTGGCAGGACTGCCGCACCCTGCAGCACGCGATCGACCAGGGCACCGCGCCGCTGGACCGTGCGCACTACCGCATCCGCACCGAACGCGTGGCCGCCGACAAGCACGTCGACTACGGCATGGCGCTGTTCTCCGCGCTCAGTGCCGGCGCGGCGCTGATGAGCTACTGCGTGCTGTGGATCGCGCTGGGGTGGGAAGGCGGCGGCAACGGCGCGATGATGGCCGCGGTGACCGCCGCATTTTTCGCCGCGCAGGACGATCCGGCACCGAGCATGGTGTCGTTCCTGGTGTGGGCGATGGTCGCCTCGGTGGTGGCCGGCGTGTACCTGTTCGGCGTGTTCCCGGCAGTGCACGACTTCGGCCTGCTGGCGCTGGTGCTGGCGGTGGCGTTCCTGCCGCTGGGGCTGATGCTGCACCACCCCAAGAGCGCGCTGTTCGCGCTGCCGCTGACGGTGAACCTGGCCGCGCTGCTGAGCCTGCAGAACACCTACAGCGCCAACATCCAGACCTTCCTCAACTCGTCCATCGCGATGTTCATCGGCATTGGCTTTGCGGTGGTGATGACCCGCCTGTTCCGTTCGGTGGGCGCCGAGTGGACCGCGCGCCGGCTGGTGCGGCAGGGCTGGACCACGCTGGCCGAAGCCGCCGAAGGTCGTGGCCAGCAGGACCGCCAGCGCTTCGCCGCGCGCATGCTTGACCTGCTGGGCCTGCTCGCGCCGCGCCTGGCGGCGACGCCGGAAGGCAGCGACATCGCCTCGGTGGACATGCTCAATGAAGCACGCATCGGCCTGAACATCCTGCAGCTGCGCCGCGCCCGGCTGGAACTGCCCGAGCGCAGCCGCGAGGCGGTCGAGCACATTCTGGAAGAGGTCGCTGTGCACTACCGACGGCAGATCGCCGCGCGCAAGCCGATTGTGGCGGCCGACGCGTTGCGCGAGCGGCTGGATACCTCGCTGGGACGGGTCGGCAGCGTAGCCGCCTGCAAGGCACGCGACGAGGCGCTGATGGGCCTGATCGGCCTGCGCTTCGCGCTGTTCCCGGAGGCGAAGGCGCTGGCGCCGGGCCTGGCGATGAGTGCAGCCGAACAGCCGTAGCGCGATACCCTGCGCAGCCACAGACCCCGCGCCGGGGTCGGATCCTTCGCCCCGGGCGAAGGCTCTGACCCCTGCTCTGCACAGGAAGCTCCAATGAGTTACGACATGATGGTGTTCGACGCCAGCATCGCCCCGCGCGAGGCGGCGGCCTTCATCGCCTGGTTCGAGAAGCAGACGCAGTGGAACGAACGCCACGAGTACGACGACCCGGCAGTCAGCAGCCCGTCGCTGCAGGCGTGGTTCGCGGAGATGGCGCAGGACTTCCCGCCGATGAACGGCCCATTGAGCAACGACGATGACGACCGTGCTGAGGTGACCGAGTACAGCATCGGCCGCGAGGTGATCTACGGCGCGTTTGCCTATTCGGTGGCCGAGCGCGCGCACGGTCGCGTGCAGGACCTGGCCGAGAAGCACGGCGTGGGCTTCTTCGACGTGAGTGCCGATGAAGCGGCAATCGTGTTCCCGGATGGGTTGGTACTGATCGCTGAATGACGGGGGCGGCAGGGCTGCGCCCTGCACCTGCCGAATCAACGGCAACGGCAACGTCAAATGCGTGCTATCCGTGGGTAGGCGGGGTGGGTCCGGTTGAGGGGGACGCTGCAAGTCCCCCTCCGGGGCCCGGCCCAGCCGCTGGCGGCTGTGCGTT
>NZ_JAPTFQ010000077.1:0-22573 GCF_030985535.1 Stenotrophomonas sp. Sm2128 | reverse complement strand
ACCCCGCGGGGGGGGGGGGGGGTTATCGTTATTGTTGTGTTGGGGCGCCGGGGCCCGGGGGCGCGGGGGCGGGGCCACAGGTAGAGTCGACCGTTGGTCGACTATCGCGCGCAGCGCGGGATTTTCGCTCGTTGTGGTGAAGGTAGTCGACTAACAGTCGACTCTACCCAGTCGACTCTACCTCGTCGCCCTTGCCGGGTCGGACGACACCGTCACTACGTTCCGGTTAGGCTCGGGGCTCCCCTATCCAGGACCGCCCCATGCGCGTGATCGCTGCCGCCCTGCTTGCCTGCCTTCCACTGCCTGCGCTGGCCGCGCCCACTTACGGGCCGCGGCTGGAGGGTTTCGACTACGGCTATCCGGTGAAGACCTTCGCGCTGGAATCGCAGCGGCAGCCGCTGGAAATGGCCTACCTCGACATCGCGCCGAAGAAGGCACCCATCGGCGTGGTGGTGCTGCTGCACGGCAAGAACTTCTGTGCCGCCACCTGGAAGGAATCGATCAAGCCACTGGTTGCCGCCGGCTACCGGGTGATCGCCCCGGACCAGGTGGGCTTCTGCAAATCCAGCAAGCCCGAGCGGTACCAGTATTCGTTCGCGCAGCTGGCCGCCAACACCCATGCCCTGCTGCAACAGCTGCAACTGGGTGATGTCCCGGTGCACCTGGTCGGTCATTCGATGGGCGGCATGCTGGCGGTGCGCTATGCGCTGATGTTCCCGCAGGACCTGCGCAGCCTGTCACTGGTCAACCCGATCGGGCTGGAAGACTGGAAGGCGCTGGGTGTTCCCTGGCGCAGCGTGGACACGTGGTACGCCGGCGAAATGAACATCAGCTATGACAGCATCCGCCGCTACCAGCTGGATGTGTACTACGACGGCAAATGGAAGCCGGCGTATGAACCGTGGGCACGGATGCAGTCGGGCATGTACGAAGGGCCCGGCAAGCAGGCCGTTGCATGGAGCCAGGCACTGGCCTCGGACATGGTGTTCAACCAGCCGGTGGTCTACGAACTCAAGAATGTTCAGGTGCCGACCACGCTGTTCATCGGCCAGAAGGACCGCACCGCGATCGGTCGCGACCTGGCGCCACCAGCGGTGAAGGCGACGCTGGGCAACTATCCGGTGCTCGGGAAGGCGGCAGCCGCGGCGATTCCCGGCGCGACGCTGATCGAGTTCGCCGAACTGGGCCATTCGCCGCAGGTGCAGGACGCGAAGCAGTTCAACGCGGCGTTGCTGAAGGCATTGAAGGCGCATTGAACGGCAGCCCTCCCCTGTAGAGTCGCGCCATGCTCGGCTTATCCGGCAAGAGGGATCTCGCCAGTAGCAGCCGAGCATGGGCTCGGCTCTACAGAAGCAGTGCGATCAGCCGACGATCCGCAGCACGTCATCCAGCAACGCGGCGGCAGTGACTTCCGCGCCCGCGCCCGGGCCCTGGATCAACAACGGCTGGCGGTGATAGCGATCGCTGTGGATGGCCACGCGGTTGTCGGTGCCCGCGCCCTGCGCCAACGGGTGATCGGCAGGCAACTCACGCAGGCCCACCTGCGCACCCTCGCCATCGACACGGCCAACGAAACGCAGCACGCGGCCATTGTCATGCGCCTGCTGCCAGCGCGCCTGCAACGGCGCATCCAGCTGCTCGAGCGCCGCCACCGCGTCCTCCAGCGGCAGCGCTGCCAGCGCTTCAGGCACCAGTGAATCCACCTCTACCTGCGACGCATCCAGCGCCAACCCACTGCTGCGGGCCAGAATCAGCAGCTTGCGACGCACGTCTTCACCGGAAAGGTCCAGGCGCGGATCCGGCTCGGTGTAGCCGGCAGCCAGCGCCTCGCGCACCGCCACCGAGAACGGCGACTGGCCGTCATAACGATGGAACAGCCACGCCAGCGAACCGGACAGCACGCCTTCGATGGCATGGATGTGATCGCCACCGGCTACCAGTGCACGCAGGCTGCTCAACAGCGGCAGGCCCGCGCCCACCGTCGCGCTGTCGCCATAGCGTGCGCCACTGTCGGCACAGCTTTCCGCAATGGCCTGCGCGCGGGCCAGCTGCGCACCACGCCCCAGCTTGTTGGCGGTCACCACATGCACGCCCCGCGCCAGCCACTGCACGTGGCGCGCGGCCACGTCTTCACTGGCGGTGGCGTCGACCACCACGTCGCCACGCTCCAGTCCTTCGGCACTCGCCCACGGTGGCGAACTCTGGCCATCGCGCGGTGCACGCCGTGCCAGTTCCAGCGGCAAGGCCAGGTCACGATCGATCTCCAGCGCAGTGCGTGAATTGGCCAGCCACTGCACGCTGGGCAGTTCCAGCCCACGCGCCCGCAATGCCTGGTAACGCTGTACGAAGGCCGAGCCGACCGTGCCGGTGCCCAGCAGCGCCAGGCGTCCCACGCCCAGAGCAGGAATTTCTGCGGCGAGCGCGCTCATGCATCCACCACCTGTTTGCGGCGCGCAGCCGCATCAATCACCGCTTCGGCACGCTGCAGCGCGGCGCCGAGATCGGCCAACAGGTCACGCTCGGCCTCGATGCCAACCGACAGGCGCAGCAGGCCTTCGCTGATGCCGGCCGCGGCACGCGCTTCGGCGGTCATCGCCGCATGGGTCATGGTGGCGGGATGCGCGATCAGGCTTTCGACGCCGCCCAGCGATTCGGCCAGCGTGAAACAGCGCAGGCCATCGACGAACGCGCGCACCGCCGCGTGCGGATCATCACCCGCGCAGTGCGCCAGTTCGAACGACAGCATCGCGCCGAAGCCACTCTGCTGGCGAGCAGCGATGGAGTGGCCCGGGTGATCAGCCAGACCCGGATAATAGACGCGGCCGACCGCCGGATGCTGGTCCAGCAGCGCAACGATCGACGTGGTGTTCTCCTGATGCACGCGCAGGCGCGCATCCAGCGTGCGCAGGCCGCGCAGGGTCAGGAAGGCATCGAACGGCGAACCCGTCAGGCCCAGCGCGTTGCCCCACCACACCAGCTGCTCATGCAGTGCCGGATCGCGCGCGACGACCGCACCGCCCACCACGTCGCTGTGGCCGTTGATGTACTTGGTGGTGGAATGCAGCACCAGATCCGCGCCGAATGACAGTGGTTGCTGCAGGGCCGGCGACAGGAAGGTGTTGTCGACCACAACCAGAGCACCTGCCTTGTGCGCGGCATCGATGACGAAGCGCAGGTCGGTGATGCGCAGCAGCGGATTGGACGGCGTTTCCACCAGCACCAGCTTCGGCTGGGTGGCCAGCGCCTGCGACAGCGCGCGCGGCTCGGTCAGGTCGGCGGTGACCAGTTCGAAATGGCCCTTCTTCGCCAGCGCATTGAACAGACGCCAGCTGCCACCGTACGCGTCGTGCGGCACGACCAGGGTATCGCCCGGCTGAAGCAGCGCGTTCAGCACCAGGTTGATCGCGCCCATGCCGGTGGCGGTGATCACGCCGCCCGCACCGCCTTCCAGCTCGGCCAGCGCTTCACCCAACAGGTCGCGGGTCGGGTTGCCACTGCGCGTGTAGTCGTACTGGCGCTTGTTGCCGAAGCCTTCAAAACTGAAGTTCGACGACAGCACGATCGGCGGCGTGACCGCGCCATGCGCGGTGTCCCGATCGATGCCGGCACGGACGGCGGCAGTGGTGCGGCTACAGGACGGCTCGTTGGCGTGCAGGCTCATGCGGACTCTCCAGAGGTGCGGAAGGCGGTGGCGAGGATCGCGTCGATGCGATCGGTTTCTTTGAGGAAGGCGTCGTGGCCGTAGGGCGAGCGCAGCACGCGCAGGCTTCCGCGCGGCCCCAGCCCCTCGACCAGGCCGACCAGGTCGGCCAGCGGCACCAAGCGGTCACCCTCCACCGCGACCACCACGGTCGGCGGCAGGATGGCCGCGGGGTCCACGCGGTGCAGGTCGATCGATTCGGACAGGCGCAGGTAGGCGGTCACCGGCGTGCGCGCGACGTACTGCGCGCCGGCGGCGTCCAGATAGTCCTCGGCGGCGACCCGCACGCGGCCGTTGATCACTTCCGGCGCGGCGTCGAAGCGCTCGCCGAACTCTTCCGGGGTGCGGTAGCTGAGCATGGCGAACTGCCGGGCCAGCGCCAGGCCG
Organism: Stenotrophomonas sp. Sm2128; assembly: GCF_030985535.1. Lineage (NCBI taxonomy): Bacteria > Pseudomonadati > Pseudomonadota > Gammaproteobacteria > Lysobacterales > Lysobacteraceae > Stenotrophomonas > Stenotrophomonas sp. Sm2128. The sequence goes on along the minus strand of NZ_JAPTFQ010000077.1, from coordinate 18,486 downwards.
TGGTCTTCGCCGCACTGCAGTTGGCCGAGGGCGACGGCGCGGCGCTGCAGTGCGCGCCAGGCCGCGGCATACGGGTGCGGACGATGCGCGCCGCTGGCCAGCACCAGCTGGCGCACCCGGGCTCGATGACGGATTGCGAACTGCTGGCCGACCAGCGCGCCATACGAGTAGCCGACGAAGGCCTTCAACGTGCGGATACCCAGATGATCCAGCAGCAGTGCCAGCGCATCGGCCTGGTCAGCGGTATCGATCGGCACGTCCAGCGCACCGTCGGCCCCGATGAAGTCGAACGCCAGTACGCGCAACTGCTGCGGATCCAGCGTGCGACCACTGCCGACCAGGTCTTCGGCCCAGCCCTTCTCGCTGAACTGTGCGTTGGACGCCACATGGCGATGGGCGGAAATGCCGCCGGCCAGCACCACCACCGGCGCATTGGCCGGGCCGACCCACTCATAGCGCAGGCGCACCGGGCTGGGGCCAGCGTGACGCATCGACAGCACCGCGGCGAACTCACCGCGCTCGGCATGCACGCGGTCTTCGACCGGCACGCTGACGGGAACAAAGGGTTCGGGGCGAACGGCGGTACTGGCAGCGAAGCTCATGGCGGGATCCGGTTGGGGAATCGGCCATCGAGCCTTCGCGGGGCTCGCGTTCGAGATGCACGTGCGGTGCATGGATCGAACCATCTTTCGGTGGACGCCACGGTCCCCGCAGGATTTGGCACCTACGCGAACGCTTTCGCATCCGCGGGCTGCCCCGGCTTCAAAGGGCCTGTCCCTCTGCCGGTCTCGATGGTGAGGCCACGATGCCAGCGCTTCCGGGCGCTGTCAATCCCTTCATGCGGATAAAGCGATGAATATTTTCACGACAGGTATGCGAGAGGCGTCGCGGTCGCTCCGTTCAGGATCGGGTACAGTCCGGACGGTCCGTTTTACTGAATCCGCTGATGCCATGCCTGCCCTTGACCTGCCTGCTCCTACCGCTGCTGGCCAGCGCCTCTGCCGGCGCCAGCGACTGGCGCCAGGGCTGGGGGATGCTGCCGAAGGCGCCTGCCCCCGCCAGCGCCGACGCAAAGGCCCCCCTTCCGATGGCCCAGCTGCGCCTGCAGTCGATCGGCGAACAGTGGCAGGCCCGGATCGACAACACCCTGGCCGGGCCGTTGCAGATCGAACTGCGCGCCGCCCCTGGACACCCGGTCGACGGCTTGCCGGTGCAGTCACTGATACAGGGCGACAGCAGCCTGGTAGTCGGCCACCTCCCCGCGCCGGTCAACGGCCGGATGCTGGACCTGCGCCTGCAGTCGGTACCAGGCAACCCCGCCGCACAGGCCGAGGATGTGGCCTACCGCCTGCCCTTCGATGATGCACGCCCGCGCGTGGACCAGGCGCCGCAGGGCCGGTTCAGCCACGACGACGAGGAAAACCGCGACGCGGTCGACTTCGCACTGCCGGAGGGCACACTGGTGCTGGCCGCGCGCGAGGGCACGGTGATGCAGATCCAGGATGGCTTCCGAGGCAACGGCCAGGACCGCGAACGTGATGGTGCCCGCGCCAACTTCATCCGCGTGCTGCACAGCGACGGCAGCATGGCCCTGTACGGCCACCTGCAGGCCGGCGGCATGCGCGTGCGTCGCGGCCAGGCGGTGGGCGCCGGGCAGCCCATCGGCCTGTCCGGCAACAGCGGCTTCAGCAGCGCACCGCACCTGCACTTCGTGGTGCAGGTCAACCGCGGCATGGGCCTGCGTTCGGTGCCGGCACGCATCTTCGCCGAGCAGGGCCAGCTGCAGTTCGCCCGCCAGGGCGAGGCCGAGGGCGGCATCGGGCGCTGAACGGCCCCGGCCGGTATAATCGGGCGCTTATCTCTTTGAAAAGCGCCCCGGGCGGGCGCCAATGCCATGTCCGAAGTCGCCAACGAAGCGTCGCGTCGCCGCACCTTCGCCATCATTTCCCACCCTGACGCCGGCAAGACCACGCTGACCGAAAAGCTGCTGCTGTTCGGAGGCGCGATCCAGATGGCCGGTTCGGTCAAGGGCCGCAAGGCCGCCCGCCACGCCACCTCCGACTGGATGGCATTGGAAAAGGAACGCGGCATCTCCGTCACCTCTTCGGTGATGCAGTTCCCGTATGAAGACAAGATCGTCAACCTGCTCGACACCCCCGGCCACGCCGACTTCGGCGAGGACACCTACCGCGTGCTGACTGCGGTGGACTCGGCGCTGATGGTGATCGACGTGGCCAAGGGCGTGGAAGAGCGCACCATCAAGCTGATGGAAGTGTGCCGCCTGCGCGATACCCCGATCATGACCTTCATCAACAAGCTCGACCGCGAGGGCAAGGACCCGATCGAGCTGCTGGATGAAGTGGAAACCGTGCTGGGCATCCAGTGCGCGCCGGTCACCTGGCCGATCGGCATGGGCCAGCGCCTGAAGGGCGTGGTCCACCTGCTCACCGGCGAAGTGCACCTGTACGAGCCGGGCCGCAACTTCACCCGCCAGGATTCGACCATCTTCCCGTCCATCGATGCCCCCGGCCTGGCCGAGAAGATCGGTGCACAGATGCTGGCCGACCTGCGCGACGAACTGGAACTGGTGCAGGGTGCCAGCCACCCGTTCGACCTGGAGGCCTACCGCGCCGGCAAGCAGACCCCGGTGTTCTTCGGCTCGGGCGTGAACAACTTCGGCGTGCAGCCGCTGCTGGACTTCTTCGTCGAGCATGCGCCGTCGCCGCAGGCACGGTCCACCACCGGCCGCGAGATCGCCCCGGAAGAGAACAAGCTGACCGGCTTCGTGTTCAAGATCCAGGCCAACATGGACCCGCAGCACCGCGACCGCGTCGCGTTCATGCGCGTCTGCTCGGGCCGCTTCAGCGCTGGCATGAAGACCTTCCACGTGCGCACCGGCAAGGAAATGAAGCTGGCCAACGCACTGACCTTCATGGCCAGCGACCGTGAGATCGCCGCCGAAGCCTGGCCGGGCGATGTGATCGGCATCCACAACCACGGCACCATTTCCATCGGCGATACCTTTACCGAAGGCGAAGCGGTCACCTTCACCGGCATCCCCAACTTCGCCCCTGAACTGTTCCGCCGCGCGCGCCTGCGCGATCCGCTCAAGCTCAAGCAGCTGCAGAAGGGACTGGCCCAGCTGTCCGAAGAAGGCGCGACCCAGTTCTTCCGCCCTCTCACCAGCAACGACCTGATCCTGGGTGCGGTGGGTGTGCTGCAGTTCGACGTGGCGGCCTATCGCCTGAAGGACGAGTACGGCGTGGAAGCCACCTTCGAGCCGGTCAGCGTGACCACCGCGCGTTGGGTCCACTGCAGCAACGAGAAGAAGCTGGAAGAGTTCCGCGAGAAGAATGCGCTGAACCTGGCACTGGATGCAGCCGGCCACCTGGTCTACCTGGCACCGACCCGGGTCAACCTGCAGCTGGCGCAGGAACGCTCGCCGGACGTGCGTTTCTCGGCCACCCGCGAAGCGGCGCATACCGTTTCGGTGGGCTGATGCCACGGGGTCGGATCCCTTTCCGGCAGGAAAGGGCTCTGACCCCAGCCAACGCAAGGCAGGCATTCACCCACCATACGGTGACAGGCGTGCACGTATCGCCCATCGCGGCGATGATAAGGGGGTGCGGGTCCCCCTCCCCGCGAACAATGCCTACGCCATGTCCACGACGTCCATTGCTTCGATCCGTGAAGAAATCGCCAGCGCCCTGACCCATGGCCTGGGCGCGGTATTCGCCCTGGCCGCCAGCGCGGTGTTGATCACCCTGGCTGCGATCTACGGCGACGGCTGGCAGCTGGCCAGCGCGATCGTGTTCGGCATCGCGCTGTTGCTGCTGTACACCGCCTCCACGCTGTACCACGCCATCCAGCATCCGGTCGCCAAGGGCCGGTTGAAGGTATTCGACCACTGCGCGATCTATGTGCTGATCGCGGGCACCTATACCCCGTTCACGCTGATCGGCCTGCGCGGTCCGTGGGGCTGGGGCCTGTTCACCGCGATCTGGGCGCTGGCGCTGGGCGGCGTGGTGTTCAAGCTGTTCTACACCGGCCGTTTCAAGGTGCTCTCAACGGTGATCTACATCGCCATGGGCTGGCTGGTGGTCGTGGCGATCAAGCCGATGTGGGCCTCGATCGATGGCGGCACCCTCACCTGGCTGTTCGCCGGCGGCCTGTCGTATACGCTGGGGACCTACTTCTACCACCGTGAATCGATCCCGTACTCGCATGCCATCTGGCACCTGTTCGTGATCGGCGGCAGCGTCTGCCACTTCGTCGCGGTCACCATGCAGGTGCTGTAAACGGCCGCTCGACGGCGGCGTGTGCACGCCATGCACATGGTCGCTTCGCGCCCTGTCCACGAACAGGGGGCAACCATGGCAGCGTGAATGCTGCCGCCTCCCCTGCCGCAAAGCGCACGTCCCGTTGGCGCCTCCGCCGCCCCGGCCCACGAGGCCGGCGCTGGCTCACGATCCTGGTCTTCCTGCTGGCGGCGATCCTGATACTGCTCGCGTTGTGGGACTGGAACTGGTTCAAGGGACCGGTGGAGCGCGCGGTACAGGCACGCACCGGCCGAGTGCTGCGCATCGGGAACCTTGATGTCGACCTCGGCCGCACCAGCACGATCCGCGCCGATGCGATCACCTTCGCCAATGCCAGCTGGGCGAAACAACCTGAGATGGCCAGCGCAGACCGCGTCGAGATCGACGTGCGGGTCTGGCCCCTGCTGCGCGGCAGCGTGCAGCTGCCCGAGGTGCGCCTGACCCGGCCGGACGTGCTGCTGGAAACCGCCCCGCGCAAGGGCGAGCCGGGCAACTGGGACTTCCTCGGTGACAGCGCCGGCGGCACAAGCCCGCAGCTCAAACGCCTGCGCATCGACGATGGTCGGCTGCAGTTCATCGATGCACTGGGCCGCACCGACATCCGCGTGGGCGTGCGCAGCGGTCAGCCGAAACAGGCCGATGCCTCGCCGCCGCTGCTGGTGCAGGGCAAAGGCCACTGGCAGGGCAACCCGTTCACCCTGCGCGGTGGCACCGAATCTCCGCTGGAACTGACCGACAGCGACCACCCGTTCCGCATCCACCTCGACGGTCGCGCCGGCGCTACCCACGCGGTGGCCAGTGGCACGCTGACCAATCCGTTCCAGCTGCGGGTGTTCGACCTGCAGTTCGCACTCAGCGGGCAGGACCTGTCGGACCTGTACCCGCTGCTCGGCATTGCCATCCCGCCCTCACCGCCCTACGCCTTGGACGGACGGCTGAAGCGCGACCACAACGTCTGGCGCTACGACAGCTTCACCGGAAAGGTCGGTGACAGCGACCTCGCTGGCAACCTGCAGTTCGAGGTGGGACGCGACCGTCCACGGCTGACCGCGACACTGGAATCCAGGCGCCTGGACTTCGATGACCTGGCCGGCTTCGTGGGAGCGCCACCGAAGACCGGCGGCGGCGAAACCGCGAATGCGGAACAAAAGGCACAGGCCGCCCGCATCGCCGCCAGCAGCCGGGTATTGCCCGACACGCCCTACAATCTGGGCAAACTGCGTGCGATGGATGCCGACGTGCGCTGGAAGGCCCACCGTATCAACGCGCCCTCGTTGCCACTGGACGACATGGACGCGCACCTGCTGCTGGATGACGGCGTGCTGCGGCTGGACCCGCTGAACTTCGGCGTGGCCGGCGGCGATATCCGCAGCACGATCCGCATGGATGCACGCCAGGCGCAGATTCGCACTGCGTTGAGGGCCAGCGTACGCGGCGTGCAGCTGGGCCAGCTTTTCCCGGATGCGAAGCTGGCCGAGCAGGCCAAGGGCGGCATCGGCGGCGAAGTGGACCTGAGCGGGCGCGGCAACTCGATCGCCGCCATGCTCGGCAGCAGCAGCGGCAAGGTCGGGCTGGCGATGGGCCGTGGCCATGTCGGCAACCTGGTGATGGAACTGGCCGGGCTGGATATCACCGAATCACTGAAGTTCCTGGTGACCGGTGACAAGCAGATTCCGCTGCGCTGCGCCTTCGCCGACTTCGGTGTGCAGGACGGTCTGATGACCAGCCAGGCACTGGCGGTGGACACCACTGATACCATCCTCATCGGCGAAGGCACGGTCAGCCTGCGCGACGAGACCCTGGACCTGCTGCTGAAACCGCGCCCGAAGGACAAGAGCATCCTGGTACTGCGGTCACCGTTGCATATCAGCGGCACGTTCAAGGACCCGTCGTTCCGCCCTGACTTCAAGGCGTTGGGTATTCGTGGCGCGGTGGCCCTGGCACTGGGCAGCATTGCCCCGCCGGCAGCGCTGCTGGCTACGATTGAACTGGGGCCGGGCAAGGATGCCAACTGCGGTGGGCAGTATGCGAAGTAGGATTACAGCGTTGTTCGCGGCGCCTCTTTTTCCGCGCGTAAAGCCGGAGCAAGGCGACAGGCTGGACACGCCGTAAATACGTTCCTGTAGGCTTGGTCGGCGCATCCATGCGCATCACGGTCCTGCCTGCCGCCTTGCTCCGGCTCCCGACAGTTTCCTGCGCGCGCAGAACGAGAGCGAAGTTCAAAGTCAAAAGAAGGAGCGGAATCAAAAGCCAATGCCAACCAAGGTTGGCATCTACCAGGAGCGGGGGACCGGCACTGAAACGCACCGCGCTCGCGGGAACGTGTCCAGAGGCTGAGGGCCCTGCCCAGCCGCACCCTCCGCCTCCCAACGTATCAGGAAGGCGCTGCTTTGGCTTTGGCTTTGAGCTTCGAAAAGCGGGCCGGCGGGCCGCAGGCCCGCCAGCGACACCCTCACCCGGCGACGATGTACTGCTGCAGCTGATCCAGCTCGCGCCGCTGCGCATCGATCACCGACTTCACCAGGTCGCCAATGGAAATCACCCCCAGCACCTGCACGCCCTCCACCACCGGCAGGTGGCGGATGCGGTAGTCGGTCACCAGCTGCAGGCAATGCTCCACCTGTTCGCCCGGCGACACCGTCACCACCTGCGTCGTCATGATCTCGGCCACCGCCGTATCGCGCGAAGAACGATCACGCAACACGATCTTGCGCGCGTAATCGCGCTCCGAAAGGATCCCGACCAACCGCGGCCCGTCCATCACCAGGACCGCGCCAATGCCCTTTTCCGCCATCAACCGGATCGCATCGATCACCGCCGCATCCGGCGCGACCGCATGTACTTCAGGAGACTTGCCGTCCAACAGTTGCCGTACCGTGGTCATCTGCCTGCCCTCCGAGGGTGGGTTGCAGGGCCGAGTCTGCCACGGCGGATGCTAGCCACGCGTCAACCAGGTACAACGGCCGCTGCTTGGACTCTTCGTACAGGCGCCCCAGGTACTCACCGATCAGGCCCAGCGCAATCAACTGCACCCCGCCCAGGAACAGGATCACCGCCATCATCGTCGGCCAGCCCGCCACCCGGTCGCCGTACAGCGCGGCCTTGACGATCACCCACATGCCGAACACGAAGGCCACCGCCGCGGTTGCCAGCCCCAAGTAGGTCGCCGCGCGCAGGGGCACGGTCGAGAACCCGGTGATGCCTTCCAGGGCGAAGTTCCACAGCCGCCACAGGCTGAACTTGCTGGTGCCGGCCACGCGTGCGTGGCGGTGGTAGGGCACCGCCACGCGCTTGAAACCCACCCAGCTGAAAAGCCCCTTCATGAAACGATGGCGCTCACGCATCTCGCGCAGCGCACTCAGCGCGCGTGGTGACAGCAGGCGGAAATCCCCGGTGTCGGCCGGGATCGGCGTACGCGAAAGGCGCCCCATCACGCGGTAGAAGATCGCCGCCGTGGCACGCTTGATCCAGGCCTCGCCATCGCGCGCCAGGCGCGTGCCATAGACGTTGTCATGGCCCTCGCGCCAGCGCGCGACGAACTGCGGCACAAGCTCCGGCGGGTCCTGGCCATCGGCATCCAGGATCATCGCCGCCCCTTCGCGCACCAGATCCAGGCCAGCGGTCAGTGCGGCTTCCTTGCCGAAATTGCGCGACAGCTTCAGCGCGGAGACCCGCGCGTCGGATTGGGCCAGGCGGGCGATCACCTCCCAGGTCCCGTCATGGCTGCCGTCGTCCACGTACAGAATGTGGCCGTCGATGTCGGGCAGCGCGTCGAGCACCGCGCACAACCGCGGATGCAGCAACGGCAGTGCCAGGGCCTCGTTGTAGGCGGCGATGACGAAAGTGAGCCGTTCGCGGGTCATGCCCGGATTGTACGTTGCCGCCGGCCGTAGATCAGGCGGCGCGCGCTCACTCTTCCGAAAGGTACGCGGCCCCGCCCAGCTGCCGTGCCTGGCGCTGGATCCAGGCGGCGCGCCGCTGCACGTACGGCCCTGGCTTTGCGGCGTTGTAGCGCCGCGGTGCCGGCAGCACCGCCGCCAACCGCGCGCTATCGGCCGGGCTCAACCTGGCCGCGTCCTTGCCCCAGAACTTCTGCGCCGCCGCCTGAGCTCCGTACACGCCATCACCGAACTCGGCGATGTTGGCGTACATCTCCAGGATGCGCTCCTTTGGCCACAGCGCTTCGATCAGCACGGTGTACCAGACCTCCAGCCCCTTGCGGATCCAGCTGCGGCCCTGCCAGAGGAACAGGTTCTTGGCCACCTGCTGGCTGATCGTGCTGGCGCCACGCAGTCGCCCGCCCTTGGCATTGTGGTCGCGGGCCTTCTCGATGGCCTGCAGGTCGAAGCCGTTGTGGTCGGGGAAACGCTGGTCCTCGGCGGCCACCAGCGAAATCGGCAGGCTCGGCGCCATCTGGTCAAGGTCGCGCCACTGGTAATGCAGGCGATAGGACCAATCGGCCTCGCCCAGCGCCTCGCCATAGCGCCACAGCATCACCATGGACACGGGCGGGTCGATGAACCGCAGCACCAGGACCTGCAGGCAGCTGAAAGCAGCCAGCAGCACCGGCAGCCACAGCAGCCGTTTCCAGCGCCAGCGCCTGCGGCGTGGGCCTTCTACGACAGCTTCCACCTTGTGCTGCTCTCCCCCTGCCCCCATTACTGGTGCATCCTTCTTCTATCTGGTTGTCGGCGCATTATCCGGCAACTGCCCCCGTTTACGCGCGATGTGAGCCGATGACCGCCAACTCCGATTCCCTGATCCGCTTCCTGCTCCCCGACGCCGGCGTCCGCGGCGTCCACGTGCACCTGCAGGCCACCTGGCAGGAAATCCTGTCCCACGCCGAGTACCCGGATACCGCCGCCGAACTGCTCGGCGAGGCCTGCGTGGCCTCGGCGCTGTTCACCGGCCATACCAAGATCGATGGACGCCTGTCGATCCAGCTGCGCAGCAGCACTGCCCTGCGCACCCTGTTCGCCGAATGCACCGCCGCCGGCACCCTGCGCGGCATCGCCCAGCTCAGCGAAGGCGGCGACGCGCCGCGCGACCTGTCCAGCCTGGGCGATGACGCGATCCTCGCCATCACCATCGAGAACCCCGGCCTGGACCCGCGTGAACCCCAGCGCTACCAGAGCCTGGTCGGACTGACCGCACCGGAACTGGACGAGGCCTTCGAGGACTACTTCCGCCAGTCCGAGCAGCTGCCGACCCGCCTGCTGCTGGCGGCCGACCGCAATGGTGCCGCCGGCCTGCTGCTGCAGAAGCTGCCGGGCGACGAGGGCGACGAGGACGGCTGGGCGCGCGCCAGCGCCCTGTTCGAGACCCTGGGCAAGGCCGAACTGCTGGCCACCCCGGCCGAGCAGCTGCTGCACCGCCTGTTCCACGAAGAGAAGCCGGCGTTGATGGGCGAAAAGCCGCTGTCCTTTGCCTGCTCCTGTTCCCGCGAGCGGGTGGCGGCGATGCTGCAGTCGCTGGGTGAGGAAGAGGCCTGTGCAGCGGCTGCAGACACCGGCGCCGTCGAGGTCCGTTGCGAATTCTGCGGGCGTGAGTATCACTTTCCATTGACGGAGTTCGGCATACTGTTCCACGGCGCCCAGGGGGCTGTACCGGCGCCTGAACGGCTTCAATGAACGGCAGTCTTGTACCTGGGGAGGATCAAGGCTTGTTAAGAATTCATAAACACCCTAGGATCAAGTTCCCGTCCCCACGGGAACTTCCGTTGTCCGTCCCTGTCTGAACTGGTCCGATGCGTACCTTCCTGCGTCTACCGCTGGCCATGATGATCGCCCTTGGCGCGATCACGGGCGTGCATGCGCAGAGCAAGGACACCCGCACCGTGCTGCCGGTATGGAACAAGGGCAGCGGCAAGGTCGAGGCCCTGCTGTACCTGGAGCCGACCGGTGAGCAGGCGGCCGGGGCGCGTTGGCATTTCGGCCGCAACTCGCTGGATGCGGCCTTTGGCCTGTCCTCCGGCGATTCGCTGGGCCTGCTCTGCAGCAGCAGCGGGACCAGCATGAGCGGTCTGGCCAGCCACTGCATGCTGGCCAGCCTCGGCGACGAGGACGACCTCAACAGCCGGCGTTTCACCGGCACCGCCGCATTGAACCGTGGCAGCAGCCGCCTCGGCATCACCGCCGGCACCGGCCGTGAAACCCTGCCGGCATGGCTGGCAGGCCCGAACAAGACCCCTTCGCTGCGCGCCGAGCAGAATGACCTGACCGTGTTCGCGCAGAAGAACATCGGCCGCGAAGGCTTCGTGTCCATCGCCGGCACCTACGCCAAGGCCCGCCTGGTACCGCTGGCCGACGCCTCGCCGGCCATTGCCGACCGCTGGGACAGCAAGAGCCTGAGCATCGGCGCCGGCTACGGCAATTTCACCGGCAGCATCATCGGCCGCGTCATCGACGTGCCCGGCAAGCCCGGCAAGTGGGAAGGCCTGGGTATCGGCCTGACCTGGCGCACGCCATGGTCCGGCCAGCTCACCGTGGGCGCCGAGAACGTGATCAGCCGCGGTAAGAATCCGTTCTCGCCACGCAACGAAAGCAACGACGACGGCACCGTGCCGTACGTGCGCTACGAGCAGGACCTGTAAGCTCCCTGCTGCCTCACCGCGACGTTTCCGCGCGCGCTCCCTTCGCCCATCCCCGTAATGACACCTCGCCGCCACCACGCGGCGATGCGCAAGCGCCTGTGCGCGGCCTGGTCCAGCACGGCTGCGCAAAGGCCTGCGCCATCAAGCCTGGCTGCCCCATGAAAAAAGCCACGCCCCTTTCGGGGCGTGGCCATGTCACACGTACATATTACGCCGCGATCAGAAGCGCTGGGTGTACTTCATGTACAGGAAGCGACCGATGTCGAAGCCACCGTAGTAGGAGACGTTCGCGCTCGGCTGGCTGTACATGGTCGGGCCCACGCGGCCGAACACGTTGTTGGCACCCACGGCCACGGTCGCATTCCACGGTGCGTTCCAGCGCAGCTGGACGTCGTTGAACACGGTCGCGCCACGCTGGTTGGTCGCGCTGCCCACCGCCACGCCCTGGTTGTTCGGCGAAGCGTAGTTCGGCAGGTTGCACTCTTCCGGGAACGTCACGGCGCTCAGGCACGATTCCTTCATGCCGGAGAAGTAACGGACGGTCCAGCTGGCGCCGAAGTCACCCATTTCCCAACCCAGGTTCAGGTTCGAACGCACGCGGAAGGCGCCGCCCGCCCAGCCCACGCCGGTGCGGGGATTCGGGTGGGTGACCGGGTTCTTGGTGGTGACCAGGTCATCACGCGAGGTGTAGGTGCTGGTCCACTGCGCGCTGAAGTTGCCGAAACGATCGGTCGGCAGGCGGTAGCTGACATCCAGGTCGAAGCCTTCCACCTCGCGGTAACCGGCGTTGATGCCGGTGCGCTTGAGGTTGTTGACGATGCCGGTCACCGGGTCACGCGTGAACGCCGAGCAGCGTGCCGCGATGTCGTTGATGTAGCAGTCGTTGAGGATCAGGTTGGCCGTGTCCGAGATGATGGTGTTCTCGACGCGGATTTCCCACCAGTCCAGCGACATGTTGAAGTTCTGGATGAAACCCGGGCTCCAGACGAAGCCCAGGGTCTTGGACGTCGAGGTTTCCGGGGTCAGCTGGTCGTTGGAGCCGGAGACGAAGGCCAGCGGGGTCTGCGACGATGCAGCGGTGGTCGGGGTGAAGCCCTGCTGCTGCTGGCGGAAGTTGGCTGCATTTACGCCGGCCGGCAGTGCGGCGGCGCAACGGGCACGCACCGCAGGATTGGTGCGCGCCGCACCGTAGACCGAATCGCACGGATCGGTGAAGAAGTCGAACGACTGCGAACCGCCGCTGTACAGGTCGGCGATGGTCGGGGCACGGAAGCCTTCCGCCCAGGTACCGCGGATGAGCAGCGAGTCGATCGGCTTCCACTTGAAGCCGAACTTGCTGTTCAGCGTGGTGCCGAAGGTGTCGTAGTCCGAATGGCGGGTGGCCGCGTTGAGGCTCAGCTCGCGGGCGCCCGGCAGGTCGGCCAGGATCGGCACGTTGAACTCGGCATAGACTTCGTCAACCTTGTAGCCACCACCGGTGGGGAAGTTGGCCAGGCCGGAGGTGTTGCCCGACTGCACCAGCGCGTCCGGGCTGAAGCTGCCGGTTTCCTTGCGGTGCTCGACACCCACGGCGAAGCCCAGGTCGCCGGCAGGCAGGGTGAACAGGCTGCCGGCCAGGTTGGCGGTGATGACCTTGGTGGTGGTCTCGGCGGTGGAGTGCGCGGACGGGAACAGCAGGTTCTGCAGGGCGGTGTTGCCGGTCAATGCGCCGTTGGCACCGTTGCTCTGGATGCCGGCGTGCAGGAACGGGTTGTACGGCACGCACTGGTTCAGCCCGATCGGGTTGGCCACGGTACCGCACTGCGCCACGCCGCTGCTGTTGATGAAGGACGGACCCACCGCCGCACGCAGCGCGGTCAGGTTGAGGTCGCCGGTGCTGGTCTGGACCAGCTTGTTGTTGTTGTACAGGTAGCCGACATCCCAGTCGAACAGGCGGTCGGAGAACTCGAAGCTGCCTTCCAGGCCGCCGCTGAAGCGGAAGGTGGTCAGCTCGGCGCGGGTGTTGCGCGGCACTTCCGAAGTACGACGCCACCAGTTGGCGATGTCAGCACCCAGCGGATTGAACACACTGCTGGCCGAAATCGGCGAACCGAAGGCCAGTGCGCCGTACGGGTAGCCGGCGATCTGGCGGTTCGAATCGCGGAAGCTGTACAGCATGTTGGTGCGCAGGCGCACGTTGTCGGTCAGGTCGTAGATGCCATCGACGAACACTGCACGGCGTTCCTGCGGGGTACGCAGGTCGGTCTGCAGGTTGGTGTTGGTCTTGTCCTTGGTGGAGAAGCTGTTGACGTTCTGCGCGACGTAGTCGGCCTTGTTGTTCGCGTTGCCACCCTCACGCAGGATCACGCGCACTTCGCGGTTCGGGTTGGATGCGCTGGCGGCCGGATAGGTGACGCCCGGCAGGCCATCGGCCGGACGGCTGACGAAACCGCCGAACTCACCCACGGTGGTCCAACCGAAGTCAGGGTGGTTGGAGCTGCGCGGGAACGCACCGTACGGACGATCGGCCGCCCGCACCTTGTCTTCCTTGGCGTACTCGGCACCGATGGTCAGCGAACCGCGCTCACCCTTCACGCCCATGGTGAAGTCCATGGTGCGGGTGGCACCGTCGCCTTCACTGTACTGGCCGTAGTAGACGCTGCCGGTGGCGCCTTCGAAGTTGGTACGGGTGATGATGTTGATGACGCCGGCGATGGCATCGGAACCGTAGATCGACGAAGCGCCGTCCTTCAGCACTTCGATGCGCTCGATGGCCGAGACCGGCACGGTCGAGATGTCCTGCAGGCCACCGGTGGTGATGCCCAGGCGCTTGCCGTTGAGCAGCACCAGGGTGCGGGTGGCGCCCAGGTCACGCAGGCTGATGTAGGTGCCGCCGACGGCTTCGCCCGAGGACAGGGGCTGGGCACGGCTGATCGGCGGCGTACCCACGGCGCTGATGTTCTGCAGGATGTCAGCGACCGACGAGAAGCCCTGCTTCTCGATGTCAGCGCGGTTGAGGGTCAGGACCGGCTGGGCGGTTTCGACGTCGACGGTACGGATGCGCGAACCGGTGACTTCGATGCGGTCCAGGTTGGTGGCGGTCTGGGCAGACGCCACCCCGGTACCGGCAACGGATGCGGCGCTGGCGGCCAGCGCAACGCACACTGCATCGCGCAGCTTGTTGCTGTTCAACTTCATGGGCTCTCTCTCCATGGATCTTGGGTTGTGTGCTGAGTCCAACCGACGTGCCCCAAAAGGGAGGCACAAAAAACGGCTGGTGACCCGATAGTAGCCACACTTGATCTGGAATTAAAGAGTCGTTAAGAAAATGCCCAAATCGCGTGAAACCAGCCTCACCACGACATACGTTGGCGCATTGAGGTCGCCTGCAAGGCGCATTCGGCACTTGCAGGGCGCCATTCTCCCATTCAGCTGGGAATGAGCGTCTCGATCAGATGCTCGACATAGGCCTCGAAATCCTCGCGGGCCTGCTTGGGCTGCTGCAGCTGCAGCGACAGCTGCAGGAAGCCGACGTAGGCGGCATAGGCCAGGCGCGCGCGATGCCGTGCATCGGTGGAGCTGAGCCCGGCTTGGCGGAACGAAGCAACCAGGTAGTCGAGCCGGCGCTGCGAAACGCGGTCGATCACCGGGCGCACCATCGGGTGGTCCAACGCCTTCAGCAGTTCGCTGTAGATGATGTGCGGCTGCACTTCGTGCGCGACCATCTGGAACAGCTGGCGCAGGCGCACGCGCGGATCCGGCACGTCCTCCAGGCTGCCGAACACCTGTTCCTGTTCGAACAGTTCCCAGCGTTCCAGCGCCGCCTGCAGCAGTGCATCACGCGAGGGGAAGTGCCAGTAGAAACTGCCCTTGGTCACACCCAGGCGCCGCGCCAACGGTTCCACCGCGACGGCACCCACACCTTGTTCAGCAATCAGATCGAGAGCGGCCTGGGCCCAGTCTTCGGCACTCAGGCGGCTGTTGCGGCCGGCGCGCGGTTCGCCGGCGGAAGCGTCAGGTTGATTCATGGGCTGATTTAACCATACGCCGGGGTTCGTTGCAGTACGCGGTTGCGGCCGAAACCGTCGCGACGCCCGCCTGGGCACCTGCCGCAGCGCACCATACCGTGCAGTATTGACTTCCCTCGCAAGCGATCCATACTAGAAAGTATGGTTACGTCCCCTACTCCCGCTGCGTTCCATGATCTTCGCCTGGAGGCCGCCCATGGCACACGCCTGGCCGCAACCGCCAGCGACCACGGCCGCCGTGGCCGCGTGTTGTTCGCGCATGGCTTCGGCCAGACCCGGCACGCATGGAACGCCACCGCGCGGGCCCTGTCTGCGGCGGGGCTGCAGACGCTGGCCTACGACGCCCGTGGCCACGGCGATTCGGACTGGAATTCTGCCGAACTGCCCTATCACGGCGAGCAGTTCGCTGATGACCTGATCGTGCTGGCCGGGGAACAGCCACGCCCGCCGGTGCTGGTCGCAGCCTCGATGGGCGGCCTGTTCGGCCTGCTGGCCGAATCGCGCTGGCCGGGCCTGTTCTCGGCGATGGTGCTGGTGGACATCACCCCGCGTTGGGATACCGCCGGTGTTGAACGCATCCTGGCCTTCATGACCGCCCATCCCGACGGCTTTGCCTCGCTCACCCAGGCCGCCGACGTGATCTCGGCCTACATGCCGCACCGTCCGCGCAAATCCGAGCAGTCGCTGCGCGCACTGCTGCGCGAGGACGGCCACGGCCGCTGGCGTTGGCACTGGGACCCGCGCCTGGTGGCTGAACTGGCGCGCGACAGCGAGCAGCACCAGGATGCGCTGGCCGAGGCCGCACGCCAGGTGAAGTGCCCGCTGCTGCTGGTCAGCGGCGGCCGAAGCGACCTGGTCACGCCACAGACCGTGGCCGAATTCCTGGCGTTGGCGCCGCACGCGCGTCATGTACAGCTGCCGCAGGCCACGCACATGGTCGCCGGCGATGACAACGACGCCTTTACCGCTACTGTGTTGGACTATCTGGACGTGTTGCCCGCAGCGGATGCTGCAGCTTCGTCCGCCACAAACGAGCACGTCACCGGAGCACGCTCATGAGCATCGTTCTTCCCTTCCTCGCCCTGCTGCTGGCAGGCGCGTTCGTCGCCTACCACCGCATGCGGCTGGTTACCTGGACGCTGATCAGCGTGGCCCTGCTGGTCGCCTGCTGGTTCATTCCCTACGTCAACCAGACCGCCACGATCGTGGCTGCCGCCGTATTGGCCGTCATCGCCGTGCCGCTGCTGCTGCCGTTCATCCGCAAGCCGCTGCTGACCGGCCCGATGATGAAGGTGTTCCGCAAGGTGCTGCCGCCGCTGTCGCAGACCGAGCGCATCGCGCTGGAAACCGGCTCGGTTGGCTTCGAGGGCGAACTGTTCACCGGTGATCCGGACTGGAACATCCTGCTCAATTACCCCAAGCCGCAGCTGACCGCCGAAGAACAGGCCTTCCTCGATGGCCCGGTCGAAGAGCTGTGCACGATGGTCAACGACTGGGAAATCACCCACGTCCACGCTGACCTGCCGCCGGAGCTGTGGGCCTTCATCAAGAAGAACAAGTTCTTCGGCATGATCATCCCGAAGGAATATGGCGGCCTGGGCTTCTCTGCGCTGGCCCACCACAAGGTGATCCAGAAGCTGGCCTCGGTGTCCTCGGTGGTCAGCTCCACCGTCGGTGTGCCCAACTCGCTGGGCCCGGGTGAACTGCTGGTGCATTACGGCACCCAGGAACAGAAGGACCAGTACCTGCCGCGCCTGGCCGATGGCCGCGAAGTGCCCTGCTTCGGCCTGACCGGTCCGTTCGCCGGCTCCGACGCCACCTCGATTCCGGACTACGGCATCGTCTGCAGGGGCGAGTGGAACGGCGAGCAGGTGCTCGGCGTCAAGCTGACCTTCGACAAGCGTTACATCACCCTGGCCCCGGTCGCTTCGCTGATCGGCCTGGCCTTCCGCATGTACGACCCGGATGGCCTGATCGGCGACACCCGCGACATCGGCATCACCCTGGGCCTGCTGCCGCGCGACACCGCCGGCGTTGAAATCGGCCGTCGCCACTTCCCGCTGAACTCGACGTTCCAGAACGGCCCGATCCGCGGCAAGGACGTGTTCATTCCGCTGACCCAGCTGATCGGTGGCGCGGCCATGGCCGGCAAGGGCTGGAACATGCTCAACGAGTGCCTGGCCGTGGGCCGCTCGATCACCCTGCCGTCCACCGCCAGTGGCGGAGCCAAGGCCGGTGCCGCCGTGACCGGCGCCTATGCACGCATCCGCAAGCAGTTCGGCCTGTCGGTCGGCCGCTTCGAAGGCGTGGAAGAAGCGCTGGCCCGCATCGGCGGCAAGGCGTACAAGATCAGCGCGCTGTCGCAGGCCACCGCTGCTGCAGTCGACCGTGGTGACGTGCCGTCGGTACCGTCGGCGATCGCCAAGTACCACTGCACCACCATGAGCCGCGAAGTGATCTCGGACATGATGGACGTGATCGGCGGCAAGGGCATCATCCTGGGGCCGCGCAACTTCGCCGGCCGCAGCTGGCAGGCCGCGCCAATCGCGATCACCGTGGAAGGCGCCAACATCATGACCCGCAGCCTGCTGATCTTCGGCCAGGGTGCGATCCTCTGCCACCCGTGGGTACTGAAGGAAATGAAGGCCGCGCAGGATCCGGATACCCGTGCCGGCCTGCAGGACTTCGACCGCAGCCTGTTCGGCCACATCCGCTTCGGCATCTCCAATGCCGTGCGCTCGTTCTGGTTCGGCCTGACCGGGGCACGCTTCGGTGCCGCCCCGGGTGACGCCTACACCCGCCGCTACTTCCGCAAGCTGGACCGTTACTCGGCCAACCTGGCGCTGATGGCCGACATCTCGATGATGACCCTCGGCGGCAAGCTGAAGTTCAAGGAATCGCTGTCCGGCCGCCTGGGCGACGTGCTGAGCCACGTCTACATGACCAGCGCCATGCTCAAGCGCTACCACGACGAGGGCGCACCGCAGGCCGACCAGCCGCTGCTGGCCTGGGCCTTCCATGACAGCGTGCACAAGATCGAGGAATCGCTGTCGGCGGCCCTGCGCAACTTCCCGATCCGTCCGATCGGCTGGCTGATGTGGGCGCTGATCTTCCCGCTGGGCCGTCGTGCCGAGGCCCCGGGCGACCGCCTGAGCCGCCGCGTCGCCGCCCTGCTGATGGCGCCGAACGAAGCCCGCGACCGCCTGGCCAGTGGTGTGTTCCTGACCCCGTGCGAGAACAACCCGGGTGGCCGCATCAACAGCTACCTGAGCAAGGCGATCATGGCCGAGCCGGTGGAGCGCAAGTTCCTGAAGGCGCTGAAGAGCAAGGGCATCGAGGCGCTGGACTTCAAGAGCCAGCTGGACGAAGCCGTGGCCGAGGGCGTGATCACCCAGGACGAGCGCAGCCTGCTGGAAGAGCTGCGCACGCTGACTCTGGATACGATCACCGTGGACGACTTCGACACCCACGAACTGCGCGCGGCCAGCTACTACGACCGCCAGCACAAGGATCCGCATTCGCAGGCCGCCTGATCGCCCGCGATACGCGTTGCCTTCGACGGCGGGCC
>NZ_JAPTFQ010000076.1:0-22592 GCF_030985535.1 Stenotrophomonas sp. Sm2128 | reverse complement strand
GGGGTATCCGCGCCATGGATGGCGCGGCTAAGCCTCCAGGGACGGATTCACGGCGTCCCCCGCCATGCCCACCCGCCCGGACTACTCAGGCGATCCATGAGCATGGCCACCGCGGAGGGGGCGGCGCCCGATGGCCGGTCTTTCACCCGAACCGTGGCATGCTCGGTGCCCAGTCCACCCGGAA
Organism: Stenotrophomonas sp. Sm2128; assembly: GCF_030985535.1. NCBI lineage: Bacteria > Pseudomonadati > Pseudomonadota > Gammaproteobacteria > Lysobacterales > Lysobacteraceae > Stenotrophomonas > Stenotrophomonas sp. Sm2128. The sequence continues at coordinate 22,408 of NZ_JAPTFQ010000076.1, read as the reverse complement.
CCTCCGCCATGCGCCTGTTCACCCGTGTCCTGCCCCTGATGCTGCTGGCCTCCCTGCTGTCCGGCTGCGGCTACAACGCCATCCAGCAGAAGGATGAAGCGGTCAAGGCCAGCTGGTCCGAAGTGCTCAACCAGTACAAGCGCCGCGCCGATCTGGTGCCCAACCTGGTGCAGACCGTGAAGGGCTTCGCCAGCCAGGAAGAGCGCGTGCTGACCGAAGTCACCAACGCCCGCTCGCGTGTTGGCCAGATCAACGTCAACGCCGACGACGAAGCCTCGCTCAAGCAGTTCCAGCAGGCCCAGGGTCAACTCGGCAGCGCACTGTCGCGGCTGCTGGTGGTCACCGAGAACTACCCGGTGCTGAAGTCGGACCAGAACTTCCGCGACCTGCAGGCCCAGCTGGAAGGCACTGAAAACCGCATCACCGTCGCCCGCGGCCGCTACATCCAGCAGGTGCAGGACTACAACACCTACATCCGCTCGTTCCCGCAGGTGATCACCGCCAAGATCTTCGGTTACAAGACCAAGCCGAACTTCACCGTGGAAAACGAAGCGCAGATCTCCAACGCGCCGGCGGTCGATTTCGGCAGCGCGCCGCAGCAGCAGCCGGCACCGCAGCCGGGCCACTGACCCATGCGCCTGGCCACTGCGCTCCTGGCCCTGCTGCTGTGGCTGCCGCTGGCTTCGCATGCACAGCAGCTCGCTCCGATTCCGGCGCTGGATTCGCCGGTGGTCGATACCACCGGCACGCTGGACGCCACGCAGAAGCAGGCGCTGGTGCAGCAGGCGATTGAGCTGCAGCAGCGCAAGGGCAGCCAGCTGCAGGTGCTGGTGGTGCCCACCACCCAGCCGGAAGACATCGCGCAGTACACCACGCGGGTCTTCGACCAGTGGCAGATCGGCCGCAAGGGCGTGGACGACGGGGTGCTGCTGGTGGTGGCCAAGGACGACCGGCGCGTGCGCATTGAACCCGGTTATGGTCTGGAGGGAGCGATTCCCGATGCCATCGCCAACCGGGTCATCCAGGAGTACCTGGTGCCGCGCTTCCGCAGCGGCGACTACGCCGGTGGCATCACCGACGCCACGGCGGTGCTGGTCAAGCTGATCGACGGGGAAGCGCTGCCGGCACCGGTCAGCGGCCATCGCGGGCGTGAGCCCAGCGGTGGTGGCGATACCTGGTTCCTGGCGCTGTTCATCGGTGTGTTCGCCGGCAGCATCCTGCGCGGGATCTTCTCGCGCGTGCCGCGTCCGCTGCGTGGCCTGCTCGGCGGTGCCGGTGCGGCGCTGGCGGCATTCCTGTTCACCTCTACGCTGCTCGCCAGTGGCCTAGCTGGCGTCGTGGGCCTGATTGTTGCCATGCTCTCCGGTCACCCGGGCCGCTTTGCCGGTGGCGGTGGCCGCTCCGGCGGTGGTGGTGCTTCGGGGGGCTGGTGATGATCCAACGACTGTGTCGTCATGTATTTTCGCCGTCGGTACGGCGCGCGTTCCCGCCGGCCACGCTGCAGGCGATCACCGAGGCCATCGCAGCCGGTGAGCAGCGCCACGGTGGCCAGGTGATGTTCGCGGTGGAAGCGGACCTGCCGCTGGCCGCGCTGTGGCACAAGGTCACCCCGCGCCAGGCCGCCGAACATGCCTTCGCGCGCCTGCGCACCTGGGATACCACCCACAACAACGGTGTGCTGATCTACCTGCTGCTGGCCGACCACGCCATCGAGATCGTCGCCGACCGTGGCCTGCAGGGCCGGGTCAGCCCGGCACAATGGCAGCGGGTCTGCACCCACCTGCGCGAGGGCCTGCGTGGCTCCAATCCGGTGGAAGCGCTGCAGGATGCCATCGACGAGGTCTCCAGCCTGATCGAAGGGCACTTTCCAGCCTCGACCCGGTCGAACGATGACGCGTTGCCGAACTCGCCCCAGCTCCTTGGTTGAGCCGGGGCGGCACTGGCCCGAGAATAGGCGTTCAACCGCAAGGCACCTTCCATGATCTATTTCCACGACATCGACCCCATCGCCCTCTCGCTGGGGCCGATCAAGGTGCATTGGTACGGCATCATGTACCTGCTGGGCTTCACCGCCGCCTGGCTGCTGGGCCGCAAGCGCATCGCCGCCGGCCGCCTGCCGGGCGTCGACGCCAATGGTTTCTCCGACCTGCTGTTCTACGCCATGCTTGGCGTGGTGCTGGGCGGGCGCATCGGCTACATGCTGTTCTACGCGCTGGGCGATTTCCTGCACAACCCGCTGCTGCTGTTCAAGGTGTGGGACGGCGGCATGAGTTTCCACGGTGGCCTGCTGGGCGTGCTGGGCGCTTGCTGGTGGTGGTCGCGCAAGCACAAGCTGCATTTCTTCGACACCATGGATTTCATGGCGCCGCTGGTGCCGCTGGGCCTGGGCTTCGGCCGCATCGGCAACTTCATCGGCGCCGAGCTGTGGGGCAAGTACACCGACGGTACCTGGGGCGTGGTGTTCCCGTCCGGCCTGCCGGCACCGCTGAACCAGCTCGACCACGCCACCCTGCAGGCGCAGTTCGCCACCGGTGCGCTGAACCAGTTCGCGCGCCATCCGTCGCAGCTGTATGAAGCCTTCCTGGAAGGCCTGGTGATGTTCGTGGTGCTGTGGGCCGTGTCGGCCAAGCCGCGCCACCGTTACCTGGTCGGCGGTCTGTTCGCGCTGATGTACGGACTGTTCCGCTTCGCGGTGGAGTTCGTGCGCATGCCCGACAACGGCGTCTACGTGGCCTTCGACTGGCTGACCCGTGGCCAGATCCTCAGCCTGCCGCTGATTGCCTTCGGCCTGGTGCTGCTGGTGATGTCGCGCCGTGCGCCGGTACTGCAGCCGCAGCTGCCGGTGACTGCCGGGGGCAAGGCATGAAGGCTTACCTGGACCTGCTCTCGCATGTGCTCGAGCACGGCGCCGAGAAGAGCGACCGCACCGGCACCGGTACCCGCAGCGTGTTCGGCTGGCAGATGCGTTTCAACCTGGCCGACGGCTTCCCGCTGGTCACCACCAAGAAGCTGCACCTGCGCTCGATCATCCACGAGCTGCTGTGGTTCCTGAAAGGCGACACCAACATCGGCTACCTGAAGGACAACCAGGTGCGGATCTGGGACGAGTGGGCCGACGAGAACGGCGACCTCGGCCCGGTCTACGGCAAGCAGTGGCGCAGCTGGGCCACCGCCGATGGCGGCGAGATCGACCAGATGCAGTGGCTGGTGGACGAGATCAAGCGCAACCCCGATTCGCGCCGGCTGGTGGTCAGCGCCTGGAACGTGGGCGAGCTTTCACAGATGGCGCTGATGCCGTGCCACAACCTGTTCCAGTTCTACGTGGTGGACGGCAAGCTCAGCTGCCAGCTGTACCAGCGCAGCGGCGACATCTTCCTCGGCGTGCCGTTCAACATTGCCAGCTATGCGCTGCTGACCCACATGGTGGCGCAGGCCACCGGCCTGGGCGTGGGCGATTTCGTGCATACGCTGGGCGACGCGCACCTGTATTCGAACCACTTCGAGCAGGCGCGCGAGCAGCTGTCGCGTGAACCGCGCGCGCTGCCCAAGCTGTGGTTGAACCCGGAGGTGACCGATCTGTTCGGCTTCCAGTTCGACGACATCCGCATCGACGGTTACGATCCGCACCCGGCGATCAAGGCGCCGGTGGCGGTATGAGCGCCCTGAAGCTGTCGATGATCGTGGCGCTGGACCGCAACCGTGGCATCGGCCAGGGCAATGCCATGCCCTGGCACCTGCCGGATGATTTCAAGCACTTCAAGGCGCTCACCCTGGGCAAGCCGATCCTGATGGGCCGCAAGACGGCCGAATCGATCGGCCGCGTGCTGCCGGGACGGACCAACCTGGTGCTGACCCGCAGCGGCCAGGTGCCGTTGGAGGGCATGCGCGCGGTGGCGTCGCTGGACGAGGCGAAGGCGATTGCCGAAGGCGAGGGCGCCAGCGAGCTGTGCATCATCGGCGGCGGCGAGATCTTCCACCAGCTGCTGGACCAGGCCAGTGACCTGTACCTGACCTGGGTGGATGCCGAAATCCCCGCTGATACCCATTTCCCCGAAGTCGACATGCAGGACTGGCGGGAAGTGAGCAGCGAGCCGCACCCGGCCGACGAACGCCATGCCTACGCGTTCCGCTTCGCGCACTACGTGCGCCGCTGATCGCGCAAATACCAACGAAAACACCGACGGGGATGTCGACGGGGTAGAGTCGACTGTTGGTCGACCGCTCTCGGCGGTCACCCGAAAAACCCACGCTGCGCGCGATAGTCGACTGACAGTCGACTCTACCTGGGCTGTCGCTGCGGCATCCGGTAATGCCCGATGATGGCGTGCTGGAACAACAGGTTCTCTTCGCGCGTGCCGCGCGCGATGTTGTGCAGCACCAGCGGCGTGCCATTGGCCAGCCGCCGGTCGGAGACGATGCCCACGTGCAGCAGGCCGTTGCCGTTGAGCTTCCAGGCGACGATGTCGCCGGCCGCATAGTCGGTGGCGGCGGCCGTGATCGGTTGCTGCCAGCCCTGCCGTTCGAACCAGCGCATCAGGTTCGGCACACGGCGATGATCGATGTTGCGGTCCGGCCGTGACAGGCCCCAGATCGCGGGATAGGCACTGAAATTGCCGCGCATGTCTTCATGCACGCGCGCCTGCAGGTCCAGGCCCTGGCTGCGCAGGGCACGCACCACCACGTCGGTGCACACGCCGCGATCAACCGGAACGTCGCCGCCGGGATAGGCCAGCACCTGATAGGCAGGGTCGTAGCGGGTGGTGACGCCGACCTGTGCGCGCGCCGCTGCCACCAGCGGCTGCGATGGCGTGAGGCCGGCGTTTCCGCCGTCGGCGGGGGCCGGGGCCGAAGGGGGCTGGCAGCCGCTGGCCAGGGCCACCGTCAGCAGCAGCACCGTCCATGGTGCCCCACCGCGCCGCGTCATGCCTGCGGCGGGGGACTGTTGCTGCCGGGGCCCGCAGAGCCACCACCCGCGCCGCCGCCACGGCGCCGACGACGGCGTGGGCCGCGGTTGCCCGGGTTGGCGGCCGGGGTGTTGCCGCCGCCCTGTTCCTTGCCCTGCGCCGATGCCGCCGGGCGCTCGTGCGCCGGTCGCGCTGGCGGGCGTGCGTTGGGCACGGGTGCGGGGACATCGCGGCCCGGCACCTGCACCACGCGCAGTTCATCGGTATCGAGCTGGATCGCGGTCAGCTTGCCGCCCCAGACTGCGCCGGTGTCGATGGCATGCACGCCCTGGGTGATGGTCAGGCCCAGCGCCGACCAGTGGCCGCAGACGATCTTCAGATCGCGCTCGACCCGGCCCGGCACTTCGAACCAGGGGTACAGTCCCTGTTCCTGCGTGCCCGGCGTGCCCTTGTCCTCGATGCCGATGCGCCCGCGCGGGGTGCAGTAGCGCATGCGGGTGAGCACATTGATGATCGCGCGTGAACGGTCGTAGCCGGACAGGTTCGGTGCCCAGCTCGGCTTGTCGCCGTACATGTTGCGGAACAGCTTGCGGTAGCCGGCACCGTGCAGTTGCGCCTCGACCTCGGCGGCATGCTTTTCGGCCATCTGCGTGGTCCACTTCGGCGCCAGGCCGGCGTGCACCATCATCCAGCCCAGCTCGCGGTCCACGTGCACCAGCTTCTGCAGGCGGAGCCAGTCCAGCAGTTCGTCGCGGTCCTCGGCCTGCACGATGCGCAGCAGGTCCGGGTTGACCTTGCGCTGTTCCTCTTCGGTGCGTGCACCGACGGCCAGCAGCGAAAGGTCATGGTTGCCCAGCACCACCACGCTGTGCTCGCGCAGCGAATGCACCAGCCGCAGCGTTTCCAGCGACTGGCCACCGCGGTTGACCAGGTCGCCGCAGAACCACAGGGTGTCCTGCGCCGGGTCGAAGCGGATCTTCTCCAGCAGCCGCTGGGTGACGTCATAGCAGCCCTGCAGGTCGCCGATCGCCCACACACTCATCGTCCGGCCTCCGTGTCAGTGCAGGGTACGCGGGATGGCCAGCACGAAAGGTGCGACCGGCGCGGCAAATTCGGTGCCGTCGTCGGCGACCATGTCGTAGTGGCCCTGCATGGTCCCGTGATCGGTCCCCAGCATGACACCGGACGTGTAATGGAAGTCTTCACCGGGACGCAGGCGTGGCTGCTCGCCGATCACCCCGTCGCCATCGACATGCTCGACGCGGCCGTTGGCATCGGTGATGCGCCAGTGGCGTGCGACCAGGCGCGCGGCAACACGCCCCTGGTTGTGGATGCGGATCGTGTAGGCGAACGCATAGCGTCCGTCTTCCGGCGCGGATTGATCGTCGAGGAAGCGCGGTGCGACTTCGACGGAGATGGCGTAAACGTCAGCGTCTTCCATACCGGCAGTGTAATCAGGAGGCATTGGCCAAAGCGATGAATTCGGCCACGTCCAGCTGTTCGGCGCGGGCATCGGGACGCACGCCGGCGGCAACGAACTGTTCGGCGGACACCACGTTGTTCAGGGCGTTGCGCAGGGTCTTGCGGCGCTGCCCGAAGGCGGCCTTGACCACCTCGGCGAAACGCTTGTGGTCGTTGATGTTGATCGTGGCCGGATCACGCGGCACCAGCCGCACCACGGCCGAATCGACCTTCGGCGGCGGCCGGAACGCGCCCGGCGGCACCACGAACAGCGAGGTCACCTGGCAGTAGGCCTGCAGCATCACGCTGAGCCGGCCGTACACCTTGCTGCCGGGGCCGGCGGCCATGCGGTCGACCACTTCCTTCTGCAGCATGAAATGCATGTCGCGGATCACCGCGGCATGTTCCAGTGCATGGAACAGGATCGGCGAGGAGATGTTGTAGGGCAGGTTGCCGACCAGGCGGATCGGCTGGCCGGCGGCCAGCTCGGTGAAGTCCACGCGCAGCACGTCGCGGTGGACGATGGTCAGCTCGCCCAGCGGCTCGGCGGCGGCGGTCAGCGGCGCGATCAGGTCACGGTCGAACTCGATCACCGTCAGTTTCGGATGCACGCGCAGCAGCGGCAGCGTGATCGCGCCCTGGCCGGGACCGATCTCGACCAGGCGGTCACCGTCTTTCGGGTTGACCGCCATCACGATCTTGTCGATGTAGTGGCGGTCGGCCAGGAAATGCTGGCCAAGCTGCTTCTTGGCCGGGGCGGTGAACACCGGGCCGGAGGGGGAATGCGGGGAATTCATGCGCTCAGTGTACGTTGCCGCGCAAGCTGCGCACACAACGTCGTTGCCGCCTGCAGGCTGGAAGGGTCGGCAACGCCACGGCCGGCAAGGTCCAGCGCGGTGCCGTGGTCCACTGCAACGCGTGGGTAGGGCAGGCCCAGGGTCAGGTTCACCGCCTGCTCGAAGCCCGAGTACTTCAGCACCGGCAGGCCCTGGTCGTGGTACATCGCCAGCACGGTGTCGAAGCCGGCCAGCTTGGCCGGCAGGAAGGCGGTATCGGCTGGCAGCGGCCCGATCAGGTCCATGCCCTCCGCGCGCAGGCGCTGCAGCAGCGGGATGACCAGGTCCAGTTCCTCGCGGCCCAGATGGCCGTCTTCGCCGGCGTGCGGGTTCAGGCCGAGCACGGCGATGCGTGGCGCGGGCAGGCCGAACTCGCGGCGCAGCGCGGCGTGCACGGTGCGAAGGGTGTGTTCCAGGCTGGGCGTGGTGATCGCGTCGGCCACCTCGCGCAGTGGCAGGTGGGTGGTGGCCAGGGCCACGCGCACGATGTGGTTGGCCAGCATCATCACCACCTTCACCCCAGCCTGGTCGGCCAGCAGTTCGGTGGTGCCGCTGTAGGCGATGCCGCCTTCGTTGATGACGGCCTTGTGCACCGGGCCGGTCACCACGCCGTGCAGTTCGCCTGACAGACAGGCCTGGCCGGCACCGAGCAGGGCGCCGATGACCGCGCCGGCATTGGCCGGATCGGCCTGGCCGAAACGGCTCGGGGTGGCATTGGCCACCACGCGCAGGCGCAGGTCGCCGGGGACGCGCGCTTCGGCATCCTCGGGCAGCAGTTGCAGCGGCAGGTTCAGCGCGGCCGCGGCCGCGCGCAGGGTGTCCGGGTCGGCGAAGGCCAGCAGCCGGCAATCTTCACGCGGCTGCTGGACGAGGCGGACGCACAGCTCCGGGCCGATCCCGGCCGGCTCGCCCGGTACCAGAGCGAGCTCGGGGCGCATCGATCAGGACTGCGGCGGCGTGGCGGTGTTTTCCGCGCGGTCGCCACTGCGGAAGCTGACGTAGGCTTCGCCGCGCAGTTCCTGCAGGAAGCGGTTGTACTCGTCTTCCAGCTTGCGGCGGCCAATGGTCTCGCGGACCTGGGCACGCTGGTTGTCGTTGGTCACGTCGGTCTGGCGAGTGGCCACGCGCTGCAGGATGTGCCAACCGGCATCGGTGCGGAACGGCTGGCTGACGCCGCCGTCCTGGATGGCGGCCACCTGCTGGCCAAAGGCCGGACCGAACGCATCGGCCGGGAACCAGCCCAGATCGCCGCCCTGGCCCTTGCTGTTGTTGTCCTCGGAGGACTCCTTGGCCACGGTCTCGAAGTCCGCGCCACCGGCAATGCGGGCACGCAGGGTATCGATCTTGGCTTTGGCGGCCGCGTCGGTCTGATGATCGTCCACGCGCACCAGGATGTGGCGACCGTGGTACTCGGTGACGGTGCTGGCGCCAGCGGTGGCGCTGGCATCACGCACTTCCACCAGCTTCAACAGCTGGAAGCCGCTGGGGCCACGGATCGGGCCGACCACTTCGCCGGGCTTCATCTTTTCCATCATCTGCGCGAAGGCCTGCGGGATTTCATCCAGGCTGCGCCAGCCCAGGTCGCCGCCTTCCAGCGCATTGGGGCTGTCGGAATAGCGCACGGCCGCCGCGTTGAAGTCCAGCTCGCCCTTGTCCAGCAGGGCCTTGACGCCATCGGCCTTCTTCTGGCCGGTGGCGATCTGGTCGGCGTTGGCGCCGTCCGGCAACGCGACCAGGATGTGCGCCAGGTGGTACTGGTTGCCTACCGTGGCCTGCTGCTTCAGCGCGGCATCGACTTCACCCTCGCTGACGCTGATGCGGCTCTGCGCGAAGCTCTGGCGCAGGCGCTGCACGGTGATCTCATCACGCACCGATGCGCGGAAATCGTTGAAATCGATGCCGTCGTGGGCCAGGCGCTGGCGCAGGGCGTCCAGGTTCGAACCGTTCTGCTGGGCGATGGAGTTCATCGCCTGGTTCAGCTCCTGGTCGCTGACACGGATGCCGCTGCCCTGGGCGCGGGCCACCTGCAGCTTGACCAGCACCAGGCGCTCGAGCACCTGGCGGCTGAGCACGTCTTCCGGCGGCAGCTGGTTCTCCCGCCCGGCGTACTGCGCCTTGATGTTGGCGATCGCACGCTGGAGCTCGCTCTGCAGGATCACGTCCTCATCGACGACGGCGGCGATGCGGTCGAGCGGCTGCGCCTCCTGGGCAAGCACCTGCAGGGGGGCGGACACGCTGGACACCGCCAGCAGCGAGGCGAGTAGAACGGGGAAGCGCTTGGTCATGGGATCAGATTCGGATCGTAGTCATCGCGGGTCGCCCCGGTGTTGCTGGGCGGCACGAGATAGAGGTCGTCGCGGTTGTAGCCGAGGATAGCACGGCGCAGAGTGCGGTCCGTGTCCTGGCCGATGGAGCTCAGGCCCTTCAGGACGAACTCCACCTGGATGGAGTTGTTCATCTCGCCTTCGCGATTGCGCACATAGCGTCGGCCGACCACACGCACGGCCAGGCAGCAGCTGTCCCACTGCACGCCGCCGATGATTTCCAGCGGCTCCTTGTCCTGCAGCGAGTAGTAATAGCGGCCGACCAGGCTCCAACGCGCGTTCAGCGGGTACAGGAACGACAGGTCGGCCTGCTCCAGCAGGGTCCGGTCATGCTTGTTGGCGCCGGGCAGGGCGCCGGCATTGATGCGGTAGCGGTAGCTCAGGTTGACCACGCCGTCGTTGGGCATCAGGTAGCGGGCACGGACGCTGGCCAGATCCTCGCGCTTGTACTTCGGGTCCCACTGGTAGGTGGCGCCCAGGGTCCAACGGTCGTTGATCATGTAGTTGCCGTCGGCGATCCAGGCCGACTTGCCCTTTTCCACCGGCGCGCCGCCGGGGGTGACGGTCACCCGCGACTCATCGAAGTACTGGATCTGGCCGATCGAGGCCGAGAAACGTTCCTTGCCGGTGGTCTGGTCGATGAACCGGGTGCTCACCGCCAGGGTCAGCTGGTTGGCGTCGTTCTGGCGGTCGGCGCCGGTATAGCGCGAATCGCGGAACAGCTGGCCCCAGCTGAAGGTGAAGTCACGGGTGTCGAAGATCGGCAGCTCGTCCTGGTTGCGGTAAGGCGTGCGCAGGTAGAACAGGCGTGGTTCCAGGGTCTGCAGGAAGGACTTGCCGCGGATGCTGGTTTCGCGGTCGAAGAACAGGCCGGCGTCGATGCTGCCGATCGGCAGGCTGCGGCTGGGCGAGGTATTGCCGCGCAGCTGTTCCGGTGTGGCGGTGTTCGGGTCGATGCCTTGCGAACTCAGGATCTGGGCCTGGATGCCTCTCACACCATCCACCAGGCCACGGTCCAGCTGATAGGCGGTGTAGCGGTAGGCCAGGGTCGGGGTCACATACCAGGCCGCGCCGCTGATCGGGAATGACACATACGGCTTCACGTCCAATCGCGAACCGCCGCTGACACCGACGCCGTCGGTCCACTGCACTCCATTGCGGGTGTACTGCAGATCCTCGCCGGTGCCGACGGCGTTCTTGAAGTTGATGTCGTCGTGGGTGAAGCGCACGGCTTCGGCGTAGATGCCGGTTTCCAGCCATGAACGGACCGGCTTGTCCCAGTTGAAGTACAGGCGCGGCTGGCGGTTGTAGGGCAGGGCGCGCTCGTCGAGGGTGTAGTCGGTCAGCTGCCAGCGGTCGGCCATGATGCCTGCCGTCCAGTTCTGGCCGGTGCCATACAGGCCCACCGTGCTCTGCAGGTTGGAGGCGGTGACCCCGACCAGGCGGTTGGCGAAATCCTCGACATAGCGCTCGTCGCTGACCCAGGCCAGGTTGGCGCGGGCCTGCCAGTGGCTGTCCACGTTGTGGTAGCCGGTGAACATCACCCGGCCGCGGTCACGGTCACGCAGGCGGTCGTTGGGCATGAACGAGGTCAGCACCTCGCCGCGGCCGCCGTTGTAGAGGTAGCGGAACTCGTTGTCGAGCAGCAGGCCGCGCCGGCTCATGTAGCGCGGGGTCAGCGTATCGTCGTAGTTCGGCGCCAGATTGAAGTAGATCGGCTGCGCGTAGTCGAAGCCGTTGCGCCCGGACATGCCCAGCTGCGGGAACAGCAGGCCGGTCTTGCGGCGATCATCGATCGGGAACTTGAAGTACGGCGCCCACAGCACCGGCACCTTGCCGATGCGCAGCACGGCGTTGCGCGCGGTGCCGAAGCCCTCGTCGTTGTCCACTTCGATCTGCGGCGCAGACAGCTTCCACACCGGCTGCGAGGGGTCGCACGTGGTGTAGGTGGAGCGGTGCATCTGGCCGACCGCACCCTGCAGGTCGACCGACTCGGCATCGCCGTTGCCCCGGCGCGACACCAGCTGGTACTTGATGTCGGAGATCTTGTGGGTGTCGCTTTCCTGGTTGCCTTCGGCACGCTTGGCGACCATCCGGATCGACCCGTCCTGGTAGCGGACATTGCCGTCGGCGATGTAGTTGCCGGTCTCGGTGTCGAAGCTGAGCTTGTCAGTACCGACGAACTGGTCACCCCGGCGCAGCGCCACGTTGCCCTCGTACTGCGGCACGGTGGTGGTGCCCAGCAGCTGGTCACCCTCGATGTCGGTCGGCTGCTGCTCGCGGGCGGCCGCGGCGGCAGCCTTGTCCTGGGCCGGGACCGGGGTGGGGGCGTCAGTGAACGCGGGAATGACGTCGGTGGCCGGGCACAGGCCCCAGTTGAGCGGCTTTTCATCGGCCATCGCCGGCAGGCTGATGGCGATGCTCAGAGGCAGGGGAAGCAGGCGGAGGGCTCGGCGCACGCGGTTCGGATTCGGGCGAAAACGGACGGTAGCTTGCCCCATCCCTTGCATAGGGGCAATGAAGGACGCCAGAGCCTGCCGGTTCGGGTTCATCCGGCGGAGGTGCCCACGGACGGCGTGAGCAGGGCCTGGACATGGGCCACGCTGCACTCGGCCAGGGCCTGCAGGTCGTAGCCACCCTCCAGCATCGAGACCACCCGGCCGGCCGCGTGACGGCGTGCCAGCGCGTGCAGTTCACCGGTGATCCAGGCGAAATCGTCGGTCTCCAGCATCAGGTCCGCCTGCGGATCACGCAGGTGGGCGTCGAAGCCGGCCGAGATCAGCAGCAGCTGCGGGCGGAAGTCGTCGATGGCCGGCAGCATCTCGTCGGCCCAGACGTTGCGGAAGCGGAAGCCACCGCTGCCCGGCGGCAGCAGGATGTTCATCAGGTTGCCGGCACCGCGGTCACGGCGCAGGCCGGAATTGGGGAACAGCCCGGCCTGGTGGGTGCTGTAGTACGAGACCCGGGCGTCGTGCTGGAAGATGTCCTGGGTGCCATTGCCGTGGTGGACGTCGAAGTCGACCACCGCGATCCGTTCCAGGCCGTGGCGGTCGCGGGCATAGGCGGCGGCGATGGCGATGTTGTTGAGCAGGCAGAAGCCCATCGCCGTGCTGCTGGTGGCGTGGTGGCCCGGCGGGCGTACCGCGCAGAAGGCCAGCGGGTCGTCGCCCAGCATCACCGCATCGACCGCGGCCACGCCGGCACCGGCGGCGTGCACGGCGGCGCTGGCCGAGCCGGGTGAGGTCCAGGTGTCCATGTCCAGCTGGCGCAGCGGTGCGGTCTGCGGTTGCAGCACCAAGTCGAGCAGGGCGCTGTCGTGGACCCGGGTCAGTTCACCGAACTTGGCCGGTGGCGCTTCGCGCCACTCCAGCTGGCCGGGGAACGCGGTGTGCAGCGCGTCCAGCACATGCTGCAGGCGTTGCGGGCACTCGGGATGGCCCGGACCGGGGTCGTGCAGCAGGCAGGACGGATGGGTGTAGACCAGCATCGTGCAGGCTCAGCGCTGGCGCTGCTGTGGTTGCCACAGCGCTTCGCCTTGGCCGTCGGCGCGGGCCAGCACCCGGGCCAGCACGAACAACAGGTCCGACAACCGGTTCAGGTACTGCAACGCCTCGCTGCGCACGGCCTCGTGGCGGGCCAGGGTGACCGTTTCGCGCTCGGCGCGGCGGACGATGGTGCGGGCCAGATGGCAGCGCGCGGCGGCTTCGCCGCCGGCCGGCAGGATGAATTCCTTCAGCATCGGCAGGTCGGCGTTGTAATGGTCCAGCTGCTGTTCCAGGGCCGAGACATCGGCGGCTTGGATCGCCGCGTGGCCGGGGATGCACAGTTCGGCGCCCAGGTCGAACAACTGGTGCTGCAGATGCACCACCAGCGCGCGCACATCCTCGGGCAGGGGCACGGCCAGCAGCAGGCCGAGCGCGGCATTGGCCTCGTCGACGGTGCCGTAGGACGCCACCCGGGCGTCATCCTTGGGCACGCGCTGGCCGTCACCGAGGCCGGTACTGCCGTCGTCGCCGGTGCGGGTGTAGATGCGCGAGAGGCGATGACCCATGTCGCGGCTCAGTGGTGGATGTCGCGGCGGGCCTGCTGGAGCTTCAACACCTGCTCCACGGCCAGCTGCAGGGCGGCGGCCAGCGCCACGTAGATCGCCGTGGTGCGCAGGTAGGGGCCGAACCACTGCGCGTAGTTCTGTGCCCAGCCGGCCAGGGTCGGCTCGGCCACGTTGCTGCTGGTCCAGTAGAAGCCGCCCTGCGCCAGCAGGTGACAGACCGCCACCGAGGCGACCAGCAGCAGCGCGCCCTTGGCCAGTACCGGCCAGCGCGCGCTCTGGTAGTTGCGGCCCAGCAGCATGCCGCCGGCCCACAGCGAGAAATAGGCCGGCAGCAGCAGCCAGTAGCCCGGCGACACGCAGTAGTGCTGCCAGAAGTCCAGGCCGCTGCTGCGGATCACGATCCAGTCCACCAGCACCGCGAACACCATCAGCAGCGGGAACGCCCAGCGCGTCCAGCGGGCCAGGTAGAAGCCACCGATGAAGAACACCGCCCATGAGGCATCGGGGATCGCCGCGAAGTGATTGACACGGGTCGCTGCCAGCACCAGAACGAGCACGGACAGGACGAAGGCGCGGTTGGCAGTGTCGGACATGGTGGCGGGCCCGGAGCGGATTCAGGTTTCATTCTAGCCCGCCGCGCGGGTTGGCGCAGGACCGGCCGTTCGGCGTACAGACGGGGCGAGCGCGTATCATGAACGCATGAGTGAACGACATGACGTGCTGATTGTCGGTGGTGGCCTGGTCGGCGCCAGCCTGGCCATTGCCCTGGACCGCCTCGGCCGCGACGTGGGCCTGCTCGAGGCCAGCCCGGCCGGCGAGCTGCCGGCGGTGTTCGACCAGCGCAATCTCAGTTTCGCCGCTGCCACCGTCAATGCGCTGACCGCGCTGGGGGTGATGCAGAAGCTGGCGATGGCACCGGGCCCGATCCGGCGCATCCACGTCAGCCGTGCCGGCGATTTCGGCCGCGTGCAGCTGGAAGCGGCCGATTACGACCGGCCTTGGTTCGGCCAGGTGGTGGTCGCCCGCGACTTCGGCCAGGCGCTGGAAGCGCGGCTTCAGGAGCTGCCGCGGCTGCGCCGTTACCGGCCGATGCGGTTCCTGGGCCTGGGTGAAGTGGTCGACGGCTACCGCCAGGTGCGGGTCGCCGATGAGGCCGGCGAGCGCATATTGCTGGCACGGCTGGTGGTGGGTGCCGACGGTACGACCAGTGGCGTGCGTGGTGCACTGGGCATCGAGGTCGACCGCCATGATTTCCAGCAGACCCTGTTCGTGGCCCGTGTACGCAGCCAGCGCGCGCCGGATGGCACCGCGTGGGAGCGTTTCACCGATACCGGCCCGACGGCCCTGCTGCCGCGCGGCGATCGTCACTTCGGCACCGTGCATGGTGTTGCGCGCGACCAGGCCGATGCGGTGATGGCGCTGGACGATGCCGCTTGGCTGCAACGCCTGCAGAACGCGATCGGCTGGCGTGCCGGCCGCCTGCTCGAGTCCGGCCCGCGCAGCGCCTACCCGCTCATCCAGGTGCTGGCGCGCGCCCTGGCCGGTGAGCGCACGGTGCTGCTGGGCAACGCCGCGCAGACCATTCATCCGCTGGGTGCACAGGGCTTCAACCTGGGCCTGCGCGATGCGCTGACCCTGGCCGAGCTGCTGGAGGATGCGCATGAAGATGCCGGCAGTGATGCACTGCTGCAGGCCTATGTCGCGCGCCGCGAGGAAGATCGCCGGCAGACGGTGGCGTTCTCCGGCGGCCTGGCGCGCCTGACCAGCAACCCGGCGCCGCTGATGCGGCCGCTGCGCAGCCTCGGCCTGGTGGCCGCGCAACGCGCATCGGTGCAGTCGATGCTGGTCGGTGGCGCGATGGGCTTCCGCGGCGAAGTGCCGCGCCTGTGCCGCGGAGAAGCCGCATGAGCCGGCGCATGCGCCTTGATGTGGCCATCGTCGGTGGTGGCGTGGTCGGTGCCGCGTGCGCGCTGGCGCTGGCCGATGCCGGCCTGTCGGTTGCGCTGGTGGAAGGTCGTGAGCCCGCGCCGTGGCAGGCCGCACAGCCTGACCTGCGCGTGTTCGCCTTCGCTGCTGACAACGTACAACTGTTGAACCGCCTGGGCGTGTGGCCGGCGATCGTGCAGGCCCGCGCCTGGCCCTACCGGCGCATGCAGGTGTGGGATGCGGCCGGTGGCGAAGATCTGCTGTTCGATGCCGATCGCTTCGGCCGTCGTGAACTGGGCTACATCGTCGAGAACGGCCTGCTGCAGGATCGCCTGTGGGCGGCGTTGCCGGCGGCGGGCGTGCAGCTGCACTGCCCGGCGCGGGTGGAAGCGCTGGAGCAGGACGACGACGGCGTGCGCCTGCGCCTGGATGACGGTCGTCGCCTGGAAGCGGCGTTGGCGGTAGCCGCCGACGGCGCCGAATCGACCCTGCGCCAACTGGCCGGGATCGAGGTTGAAAAGCATGACTACCACCAGCGTGGCGTGGTGGCCTACGTGGACAGCGATCTTCCCAACCAGGCCACCGCCTGGCAGCGTTTCCTGCCGAGCGGGCCGCTGGCGCTGCTGCCGGTGGCCGAGCGCCGCAGCTCGATCGTCTGGACCCTGCCCGAGGACGAGGCCGCGCGCGTGCTGGCGCTGGACGAAGACAGCTTCAACCGCGAACTGACCCGCGCCTTCGCGGCGCGGCTGGGTGAGCTGCGGCTGGCATCACCGCGCGCAGCCTTCCCGCTGCGCCGCCAGCTGGCACGTCACTACGTGGCCGGCCGTGTGCTGGCATTGGGTGATGCCGCGCACGTGGTGCATCCGCTGGCCGGGCAGGGCGTGAACCTGGGCCTGCGCGATGTGGCCGCCCTGCAGCAGTGGCTGGCGCCGTCGGCCGAGCGCCGTGGCCAGCCGCGGCTGTCGCCGCAGCGCCTGCAGCGCTGGGCACGCGAACGGCGCAGCGACAACCACATCGCCGCCTACAGCTTCGATGCGATCAACCGCCTGTTCTCCAACGACGAAATGCACCTGACCCTGGCCCGCGGTCGCGCGCTGGGCTGCGTCGGCAAATGGCCGCCGCTGGTGCAGGCATTCTGGAAGCGCGCCGCCGGGGTGTAGCCGGAGCGCGAACCGCACGATGCTGCGGGCACCGCTGGCGCGGTAGCAACCACGGGATCCCGCTCTGGTACGTGCCAACCTTGGTTGGCACGTCTGCCAGGTCACGTCGGCCCAGATGGGGCGACGGCGTTCCGATGTTGTGCCAACCAAGGTTGGCACCTACCGAAAGCGGGCGCTGCTACCGCCGTTGCTCCAGTAGATCCACGCCATGCGTGGATGAAGATCGCGGGTGGATTCAATCCACCAGCCAGCCGGCCAGGTCGGCACGATCCAGCTTGCCGCGACGCTTCACGTCCAACGCATTGAACTCATCGGCCAGCGCCGGATTCGCCTGCGCTTCCTCGCGGCTGATGAAACCATCGCCGTTCACATCCAGCGCAGCGAAGTGGATCCGGTACTGGCCAACCACGCTGCTCGGTTCCAGTGAACGCACGGTCACCTGCGCCTCGCCGGCCGGCTGCGGAATCTCGACGCTGCCGCTGACCCGGCCCGCATCCAGCGGTTGCTGGCGGATCGCGCCGCCGGTGGGGCCCAGCGGCTGGCTTTGTGCCGGGGTGTGCGGCAATTGCTGGGCCACCGCTGGTGCGGCGGCCAGCAGGGTGATCAGCAGCGGAATCGTTCGATGTCGCATGGATGCTCCTCCCTCTGCGGCGCCGGGGTATGCCCGGCGGACGTGATGGCCTCAGCGCAGCGGCGAGGCCAGTACCGTGATCTCCTCACGGTCGTGATAGAGCTGCTTGGCACGCACCACCAGCGGCTTGCCGGCCTGGTCCTGGAACAGGTCCAGGCACAGGCGGGTTTCGTCCCAGCGCTTCTTCATCGGCAGCTTCAGGTTGAAGATCGCGTGCCGGCACCAGCCTTCGCGGAACCAGGTGGCCATGCGTTCGGCTACGCGGCGCGGCTGCTCGACCATGTCGCAGACCATCCAGTCCAGCGGCTGTTCCGGATGCCAGTGGAAGCCATCGGCGCGCAGGTGCTCGACCAGGCCGGTGTCCAGCACGTGCTGGCGCAGCGGGCCGTTGTCGATGCTCAACACGTGCATGTGCTGGCGGGTCAGCACCCAGGTCCAGCCGCCGGGGGCGGCACCCAGGTCGGCCGCACGCATGCCGGGCTGGGCCAGTGCTTCGCGTTCTTCCGGCGTCAGCAGGGTCAGCAGTGCTTCGTCCAGCTTCAGCGCCGAACGCGAGGGTGCTTCGGGCAGCAGCTTCAGGCGCGGGATGCCCAGTGCCCACGGCGCGCTGTCGGCCGGGTCGGCCACGCAGACGAAGGCGTGGGTGCCGTCGACGAACACCACGTGCAGGCGCGGCAGGCGGTTGTTCGGCTTGTCAGTGAGCTTGCCGGCCTTGCGCAGCGCCGGGCGCAGCGCATTGCCGAAGGCACGGGCCAACCCGGACAGCGGCTTGCCGGCGTCCGAGTCCGGGTGTTCCACCCACAGGTCGCCGAAGCGCGGCGCATCAGCCAGCACGTCGAGCATCGGGGTAATGCGGTCGGCCGGGTCCAGCTGCGGCAGCTCGGCCAGCACCACCAGCTTCTGCCGCGCGAAGATCAGCTCGCGCCAGCGCAGGCGCGGCGCCAGCGCGGCGGCTTCGTCGCACATGAAAAGCACGTAGCCGTCATTGCGCTGGGTACGCGCATAACCTGCGAAACCGGCTTCGCCGGCGCGGAACTGCAGCTCGCCGGCCAGCTCGGGCTCGAAGCCCTGCCGGCACAGGCACAGCAGGCCGATGCCGGTGTCAGTAACGGGCGCCATCGCTTTCCCCATAGGCGCGCAGCACGGTGCGCGCGGCGTCGCGGTTCAGGCCCTGCACCACTTCGATGCCACGCTTGTTGAGCTCGCCGACCCAGTCGGCCGGCAGCGGGCCTTCATCGAACGGGGTCAGTTCCTCGACGTCGGCCGAGTTGGCACCGATCAGCAAGCGGTCGATGCCCGCCCACACGGTAGCGCCATAGCACTGGCAGCACGGCTGCGAACTGGTGGCCAGGGTGACCGGCGACAGCACCGCGTTCAGGCGCGGGGTCTGCAGGCGCTGCTGGGCCAGCATGTAGGCCATGTTCTCGGCGTGCGCCAGCGAGGTCGCGTGCGGCATCACCCGGTTCACGCCAGCGGCGATGACCTTGTCGTCCGGGCCGAACACCACCGCACCGAACGGGCCGCCACTGGCGTGCTCGACGTTCAGCCGCGACAGCTCGATCGCCAGCGCGACCTTGGCCTCATCGCCCGGATATCGACGATCCAGGTCGATCTGGTCGTGGATCCAGGCGGGAAGGGTCAGGTGGACTTGCGCGTACAGCATCGCGGGGGTGCCTCGTGTGGGATGGGAAAAAGTGCGGTTGCTTGGGGAACCGGCGCGCAGTGTAGCCGCACGGGCCTGTATCGGGTGTGGGCGTGGGTCAGCCTGGCGAGCCGGTGCGGATCACCACGTACTGCTTGCGGAACTCCAGCCCGGCCTGCGGCCAGCTGGCCGCGTAGGCGCGCAGCAGGGGCAGGGCGGCGGCGAAGTCGTGGCCGTTGACCCGGCAATCGGCCTCGCACAGGCCGTCGGCATCGCGCGAGGCGAACAGGCGGATGGCGAGGAATTGGCGGGCTCTCAGCAGCTCGTCGAAGGCCTCCATGCTGCGGGTGAACAGGCAGCAGGGGCAGGAGCCATGATCGTCTTCGCTGCAGGTGGAGGCATCCACTTCCTGTGCACGGTAGTGCGCCAACGGCCCCAGCACTACAGTGCGCTCGTGTTCCTCGCCATTGTCACCGGCCGGATAGGTCAGGCCCATCATCGGCAGGCCCTGTGCGTCTTGGGCGCCGATCGCGGTCTGCAGGGTCACCAGGTCCACCCGGGCCCAGGCCTGGAAGCCGGAAAACAGCGATGCCTGCTCATCGGCACCATTTGCGTGCTGGTACTCGAACAGACCATCGGCGAACAACTGCGGATGCTGGCTTTCAATGACGGTGGAGGTCTGCCAACCACCGTTGTCGCGCGCGTGTGCGGCCATTGCATGCGGGGTCAGGCGCAGGCCGCTGTCCAGCAGCAGCGCGTTGCCGTCGACGTGGCTGGCGACGCCCGCGTCCTGAAGGACCTGCTGCAGCAGCGGGAGGAGAGCGGCGGAGGTCGTGGTCATGTCAGGCCTGTGGGGTGGATGGGGTGGAACATCCAGGCAGGGCCTGGGCATCTAGCGGTCGAGCGCGTCGAGTTCGGCGCGATATCGCTGCGCGTCGGATTGCTGCTGCGGATCGTTGCCGTGGTCGCGCAGCCAGCTTTCCAGCTCGCGGCGATAGTCCGCGCGGAAATCGGCATTGCCCGGGCTGAAATGCAGCTTGCGTGCCGCCACCTCCACCCGCTCGCGCGCGCTGGCCCGGGCCTGGGCGACGCCGTGCGGGGATTCATTGGTGAGGATGACGAAGTTGCGTGGGAAGCCCGGCGTGTACTTGACCACGAACGGCTGGTCGCGCGCCGGGATACGGATGGCGTTTTCCAAGGGCCACAGCGAAGCGGTGTTGGTGTGGAACACCACGTCCACGTCGCGGCCCTCGGCGGTACGCAGCACCCCTTCGTAGCGCCAGATGTACTGTTCGTTGAGCGTGGAGCTGGTTCGCTCGGCCTTGACGATCACCGCTTCACCACGCTCGCCCACCACGTTGAGGAAGGTGGCGTTGAGGAAGTGGCCGAGGAACATGTTGAGCATCGCCAGCGGGAACACCACGATGGCGTAGCCCGGAAAGCGCCGCCACCACGAGACCAGCCCGGCCAGCACCATCGCTGCAAAGAACGTCAGCAGCGGATGCTGCGAGATGAACCAGAACAGGACGGAGAGGGCGGTGATCATTGTCGATGGCGTGCGGGCGCCGTGCTGGCGCCCGCGCAGGTCCTCAGGCCGACCAGGTATCGCGCAGGGTCACGCTGCGGTTGAACACCGGCTTGGCTTCGGTGTGGTCGCGGCGGTCGGCGACGAAGTAGCCGGTACGTTCGAACTGGAACGACTGCTCCGGCGCGGCGCTGGCCGCGGCCGGCTCGACATAGCCGGTGACGGTGCGGCGCGATTCCGGATTGAGGTAATCGCGGTAGGTCTTGCCTTCCGATTCATCATCCGGGTTCGGCACCGAGAACAGGCGGTCGTACAGGCGGATCTCGGCCGGCACGCCATGCACGGCGCTGACCCAGTGGATGGTGCCCTTGACCTTGCGGTTGGCGCCTTCCATGCCCGGACGCGATTCCGGATCCAGCCAGCCGCGCAGCTCGGTGATGGTGCCGCCGGCATCCTTGATCACTTCGTCGCAGCGGATGATGCCGGCGCCGCGCAGGCGCACTTCGCCACCCGGCACCAGGCGCTTCCAGCCCTTCGGCGGCACTTCGGCGAAGTCCTCGCGGTCGATCCACACTTCGCGTGCGAACGGCACTTCGCGGCTGCCGAAGCTCTCGTCTTTCGGGTGGTTGCTGAAGGTCAGCTGTTCTTCATGGCCTTCCGGCAGGTTGGTCAGCACCAGCTTGACCGGATCGACCACCGCCATGCGGCGCGGCGCGGCGCTGTCCAGGTCTTCGCGCAGCGCGCCTTCCAGCACGCTGAAGTCGATCAGCGAATTCTGCTTGCTGATGCCCACGCGCTCGGCGAACAGGCGCATCGCGGCCGGGGTGTAGCCACGGCGACGCAGGCCCTGCAGGGTCGGCATGCGCGGGTCTTCCCAGCCGTCCACCAGCTGCTCGGTGACCAGCGCCATCAGCTTGCGCTTGCTCATCACCGTGTAGTTGATGTTCAGGCGCGAGAACTCGATCTGGCGCGGCTTGGCGGCTTCGCGCGGCAGGCCGGCATCGACCAGCGGCTGGGTCAGCGCATCGTCATGGGCGAAATCGACGTTGTCCACGCACCAGTCGTACAGCGGGCGGTGGTCTTCGAACTCCAGCGTGCACAGCGAGTGGGTGATGCCCTCGATCGAATCACCCAGCGCGTGGGCGAAGTCGTACATCGGGTAGATCGGCCACGCGTTGCCGGTGTTCTGGTGCTCGACGTGCTTGATGCGGTACAGCGCCGGATCGCGCAGGTTGATGTTGCCGCTGGCCATGTCGATCTTCGCGCGCAGGGTGCGCGCGCCATCCGGGAACTCACCGGCACGCATGCGGCGGAACAGATCGAGGTTTTCCTCGACGCTGCGGTCGCGCCACGGCGACGGGCGGCCCGGCTCGGTGAGGGTGCCGCGGTAGGCGCGCACTTCCTCGGCCGACAGGTCGCAGACATAGGCCTTGCCCTGTTCGATCAGCTTCTCGGCGGCCAGGTAATAGGCCCGGAAGTAGTCCGAAGCATGGCGCAGCTCGTTCCACTCGAAGCCCAGCCAGCGCACGTCGTCCTGGATCGCGGCCACGTATTCCGGGTCTTCCTTGGCCGGGTTGGTGTCGTCGAAGCGCAGGTTGCAGACGCCGCTGAATTCGCCGGCGATGCCGAAGTTCAGGCAGATCGACTTGGCATGGCCGATGTGCAGGTAGCCGTTCGGCTCCGGCGGGAAGCGGGTCTTGATCGCCTGGTGCTTTCCGCTGGCCAGGTCCTCGCGCACGATCTGGCGGATGAAATCGCGCTTCTCGTGGCTGTCGGCGGGGGTCTCGGGGCTGGCGGGGGTGTGCTCGGACATGAGTCTGGGGCGAAAAAGGGCAGAAAGACCAACAGTCTAGCGCGTACGGGGCAGGGCTGCCCGGTGGGGTGTGGGGATGCCCGGCCCCGGCCCCGCCAGACCCCACCACACCGCCCCCCCCAAAACCCCCCCCCC
>NZ_JAPTFQ010000075.1:0-23548 GCF_030985535.1 Stenotrophomonas sp. Sm2128 | reverse complement strand
GAGGGAATTAAGTCGTTTTAGGCACAAACGACTTAATTCCCTCCGTCCCCTTTTCCCAGATGCCGGCCAGCGGCCGGCATTACCGTATGGCGGTCAATCGCCCAGAAGTGCGGTGTTGCGTACGGCACCCTTGTCGGCGCTGGTGGCGAGCAGTGCATAAGCCTTCAGCGCGCTGGTGACCTTGCGTGGGCGCGGTGCGCGCGGCTTCCAACCACGCGCATCGGCGTCGCTGCGGCGCTGGGCCAGCACGGCCTCGTCCAGCAGCAGGTCGATACGGCGGGCAGGGATGTCGATGCGGATGCGGTCGCCATCTTCCACCAGGCCGATGACACCCCCGCTGGCGGCTTCCGGCGAGACATGGCCGATCGACAGGCCCGAGGTGCCGCCGGAGAAGCGGCCATCGGTGAGCAGTGCGCACTGCTTGCCCAGCCCCTTCGACTTCAGATAGCTGGTCGGGTACAGCATTTCCTGCATGCCGGGGCCGCCCTTCGGGCCTTCGTAGCGGATCACCACCACCTCGCCCGGCTGCACTTCGTCGGCGAGGATGCCGGCGACGGCGGCGTCCTGGCTTTCATAGACGCGCGCGGGGCCTTCGAACACATGGATCGACTCGTCCACGCCGGCGGTCTTCACCACGCAGCCATCCACGGCCAGGTTGCCGCGCAGCACGGCCAGCCCGCCTTCCAGCGAATACGCATGCTGCAGCGAGCGGATGCAGCCCTCGGCGCGGTCTACGTCCAGCGTCGGCCAGCGCGTGGCCTGGCTGAAGGCCTCCTGGGTGGGAATGCCGGCCGGGCCGGCCTTGAAGAAGGTGTGCAGGGTGTCGTTGTCACTGCGCACCACGTCCCAGCGTTCCAGTGCTTCGGCCAGGCTGGCGCTGTGCACGGTCGGCACCGTGGTTTCGAGCAGGCCGGCGCGGTCCAGTTCACCGAGGATGCCGAACACACCGCCGGCGCGGTGCACGTCCTCGATGTGGTACTTCGGTGTGTTCGGCGCCACCTTGCACAGCTGCGGCACGCGCCGCGACAGCGCGTCGATGTGGGTCAGGTCGAAGTCGACCTCCGCTTCCTGCGCTGCGGCCAGCAGGTGCAGGATGGTGTTGGTGGAGCCGCCCATGGCGATGTCCAGGGTCATCGCATTGGCAAACGCCGCCTGGGTGGCGATGCCGCGCGGCAGCGCGCTCGGGTCCTCGCCGCCATACCAGCGATGGCAGAGTTCGACGATCAGGCGGCCGGCACGGCGGAACAGCGCCTCACGGTCGGCATGGGTGGCCAGCGTGGTGCCGTTGCCCGGCAGCGACAGGCCCAGTGCTTCGGTCAGGCAGTTCATCGAGTTGGCGGTGAACATGCCCGAGCAGGAGCCGCAGGTGGGGCAGGCGCTGCGTTCGAACGCTGCCACCTTCTCGTCGGAAGCGCTGTCATCGGCAGCCACCACCATCGCATCGACCAGGTCCAGCTTGTGCTCGGACAGCTTGGTCTTGCCCGCTTCCATCGGTCCGCCGGAAACGAACACCACCGGGATGTTGAGGCGCAGCGCGGCCATCAGCATGCCGGGGGTGATCTTGTCGCAGTTGCTGATGCACACCAGCGCGTCGGCACAGTGCGCGTTGACCATGTACTCCACGGCGTCGGCGATGATCTCGCGGCTGGGCAGCGAATACAGCATGCCGTCGTGGCCCATCGCGATGCCGTCGTCCACGGCGATGGTGTTGAATTCCTTGGCGACGCCGCCGACCTGCTCGATCTCGCGCGCGACCAGCTGGCCGAGGTCCTTCAGGTGCACGTGGCCGGGCACGAACTGGGTGAAGGAGTTGGCGATGGCGATGATCGGCTTGTGGAAGTCGCCGTCCTTCATGCCGGTGGCACGCCACAGCGCGCGGGCGCCGGCCATGTTGCGGCCGGCGGTGGAGGTGCGGGAACGGTATTCGGGCATGGCTGGCGGAACGGGCGGGCCGTACGACGTGGGGGTCAGCCGATCATGGCCAATTTTTTCGGTTGCTGCTGCAACCACCGGGGAGAGAGCGGCAGGGCTGCGCCCTGCACCCGGGGTAGTGCCGGCCGCTGGCCGGCAACCTCAACAGCAACAGCTGGGCTATCCGTGGGATGGCGGGGTGGGTCCGGCTGCGGGGGACGGCGCAAGTACGTCCATGTAGCCTCGGTCGCGCCATCCATGGCGCTCACGCCCCCGCAACCGGACCCACCCCGCCTTCGACAGTTTCCTGCGATCTGACGGGGTCGGATCCCTTTGCTGCGCGACGGGCTCTGACCCCCGATTGCTGATTGGAACGACGAAAATGAAAGTCCGTTCATCTTTCGGACTTTGCCGATTCCGGTTGCTGGCCCGGATTTGGCATCATTGGGGCATTGATCCGTCGACAGGGCATGAGGCCATGAAACGTTCCCGCACCACCGCGCTGCTGCTGATGAGCGCCGCGCCGCTGCTGTTCACCGCCTGCCAGAAGGAGCCGGAGGTGAAGGTGCAGGAAGGCCTGTACACCTCGGTCGAGGCCTGCACCGAGGCCACCGGCGATCCGTCGTCGTGCCGCAATGCCTTCGCCGAAGCGCAGAAGCAGGCCGCCGATGCGGCGCCGAAGTACGCCAGCAGGGAAGCCTGCGAGAAGGACTACAAGCCGGAGCAGTGCGTGCAGCAGCACACCTCGGCCGGTACCTCGTTCATCGGCCCGATGATGATGGGCTTCTTCATGTCGCAGATGCTGAGCAACCGCGGAGGCCTGGCACCGCAGGCACCGGCATCGGCGCCGGCCTACCAGGACAAGAATGCGGGTTGGGCGCGCCCGGCACCGGGTGGCACTGGTGGCCTGAACACCGCCAGCGGCATCGGCGCGGGCAAGGCCGGCCTCGCCCCGGTCACCAGCGAACCGAACCGTGCGGTCACTGCCAGCCGTGGTGGCTTCGGCAACACCAGCGCGCGCCGCAGCAGCAGCGGCAGCTACGGCGGCTGATCGACCCATGCAGCGCATCCGGATTGCCGAGCGTGCCCAATGGCGGGCGCGCGCGGAAGAGGCGGGTTTCCGCTTCCACACCATCGACGGCCAGCCCTACTGGGACGAAAGCGTGTACTACGCGTTCACCCTGCGCCAGATCGAGCAGGACATCGAAGACCCCAGCGCCGAGCTGCACCAGATGGCGCTGGACCTGGTCGGCGATGTCATCGCCAGCGAACGCTTGATGGACCAGCTGGCGATTCCGCCGCATTACCGCGACTGGATCGCCGACAGCTGGCGCCAGCGCCAGCCGCATCTGTACGGTCGCCTGGACCTGGCCTACGACGGTACTGGCCCGGCCAAGCTGTACGAACTGAACTACGACACGCCGACCTCGCTGTTCGAGGCCAGCTTCTTCCAATGGCAGTGGCTGGAAGACCAGCGCAACGCCGGTCGCCTGCCGCAGCACGCCGACCAGTTCAACGCGATCCACGAAGCGCTGGTCGAGCGTTTCGGCGAACTGGCCACGCAGCTGCCACCGCCGCTGTATTTCAGCGCGGTGGGCAGTTCCGAAGAAGACCGCGGCACCGTCGACTACCTGCGCGACTGCGCCTCGCAGGCCGGCCTGCATGGCCAGGCCATCGCCATCGAGGACATTGGCCTGTCCGAGGACGGCCGCTTCACCGCGCTGGACGATTCGGTGATCGGCACGCTGTTCAAGCTGTACCCGCTGGAAGACCTGATGGCCGAGGAATTCGGCCGCGCGCTGCCCGGCTCGGGCGTGCAGCTGCTGGAGCCGGCGTGGAAGGCGGTGTTGAGCAACAAGGGCATCCTGCCGCTGCTGTGGCAGCGCAACGTGGGCCATCCGAACCTGCTGGAAGCGCATTTCGATGACGGCAGCACGCTGGCGTCGGGCTGGGTGCGCAAGCCGCTGTTCTCGCGCGAAGGCGCGAACATCGAGATGCATCTGGCCGATGACAGCACCCAGCGCAGCGACGGTCCCTACGATGGCCCGGCGATCATCCAGCGCGCCCATCCGCTCACCCGCTTCGAAGGCGGCTATCCGCTGATCGGCAGCTGGGTGGTGGGTGACCACGCCTGCGGCATCGGCATCCGCGAAGACGACAGCGCGATCACCCGTGACAGTGCGCGCTTCGTGCCGCATGCGATCGTTGACGAGGCGCCGACGCGGATCTACGTCTGATGGCGGTGCGGCGTTGGCCTGGCCGGCATGGGCGTTCTTCGCCCGTGCCTGGCCGGCACTTCGATGACGGGCGCAGCCTGCAGGCCTTCGCGGACCGCGTCGCGGTGCGTTGCCATCGCTGCGACACCCCCGGCTGGGTGGTCGCCAGCTGGGAACCCTACCGGTGGACCGCGCGATTCCGCTGCACCGGCTGCAGTTCTGCACTGGACAGTGGTGACTGGGTCGGTGCGGTGTACATGCTGGGCCGCCAACCCTGTGGATTCTGTGGGCATCAGTGGCTGCACGTGCGTCGTCGGGTTCCCGCTGGCGTTCCTGCACCGGCGTCCTTCGCTGCTCGATGTGCGCAATGTGATCGTAGTACCGATGTTTCGGTCTCGGTGCGTCCGTTGCGTGATGCCGAGCCTGCCGATCCGCACTTCGGATTGCCGCTGTGCCTGGTCGAACCGACCCGCGCAGGCCTGCTCTGGGCCTATAACGCTGAACATCTGCACGCATTGCACGAGTACGCGAGCGCGACATTGCGCGAAAGCCGCGGCCATCACCGATCCATGTTCTCGCGCCTGCCGCAGTGGATGAAGCTGGCCCGCAACCGGGTGCTGCTGCAGCGCGCGGTGGAGCGATTGCAGCGGCGATTGCTGCAGGGGTAGTGCCGGCCGCTGGCCGGCAACCGTTGCTGGTAGATGCCGACCCTGGTCGGCGCTGGGGGTTTCGTGCCAACCAAGGTTGGCACCCACCAGAGCGATGCACCGGTTGTTACAGGGGGTAGTGCCGGCCGCTGGCCGGCAACCGCTCCTGGTATCAGAGCAACCCTTCGCGCTTCACCGCCAGATAGCGCTCCACCAGTGCACCGGGCAGGGCGTCGGCGGTCACGTCCAGCACCATCACCTTCTCGCTGCGCAGCGCCTCATGCGCTTTCGCGCGCTGCTGCAGGTACAGCGCCGCGGCACCGGCCTGTGCCGCGTCCTCCAGCGACTGCACCTCATCATCGAGGACAGCATCCAGTTCGCGCTCGCGCAGGCTGGCCACGCACACCAGGTGGCGTTTCTGCAGCAGGCGCACCGCCGCCAGCAGATCCTCGATGTCTTCGTCGCGCACGTTGCTGACCAGCATCACCAGCGCGCGCCGGCGCTGGCGCAGCGACACTTCGGTGGCGGCGGCCAGGTAGTCGGTGGCCACCGCGCGCGGCTGCAGGTCGTAGCTGGCACGCAGCAGGTGCTCGACCGTGCCCATGCCACGCTGCGGTGCCACCCAGCGGCGTTCGCCACCGGCAGCGAACAGGCCGGCAGCATCGCCCTGGCGCAGCGCCAGGTAGGCCACCACCAGCGAGGCATTCAATGCATGATCGAAGTGCGAGAGCCCGCCTTCGCTGGCCAGCATGCGGCGGCCACTGTCGAGCATCAGCAGCAGCTGCTGGTTCTTCTCGTCCTGGTACTCGCGCGAGACCAGCTTGCGCGCACGCGCGGTGGCCTTCCAGTCCAGCTGGCGCAGGCTGTCGCCGATGCGGTACTCGCGCATCTGGTGGAAGTCGGTGCCTTCACCACGGCGGCGCTTCACGTGTGCGCCGACCAGCCGCGAGGCCTGGTCGGCACTGAACAACGCAAACCGGGTAAGCGGCACGAAGTTCGGATAGACCCGCACGTCCAGCGCGGGAGGCAGCGTGCGTTGCTGCCACCACAGCCGCCACGGCGAGCGCATGCGCAGGTGAACGCCTTCGAAGCGGAAGCGCCCGCGCTGCAGCGGCTGCAGGTGGTAGTGCAGGGTGGAGGCGCTGCCGGCCTTCAGGCGCACGCGCTGCGGCAGCGACTCCAGCGGCCAGCCGCCGGGGACCAGGTCGAACACCTGCACCGTCATCGATGCGTCCGCCTGCAGCCGCAGTGCAGCCTCGCGGCGCACGCCCAGTGCCAGCGCTTCGGGCAGCTCACGCTGGATCTGCGGCGATGGACGCCGCGTCTGCCGCCACAGATCCATCAACGCTGGCACGGCAATCGCCACCGCGGCCAGCGCCCAGCTCCAGCGCGGCAGCAGGCCGCCCAGCACCAGGCCACCCAGGGCGGCCCAGGCCAGCAGCAGCGCCAGCAGCAGCGGGGCCGGCCTCATCGGCGCGGTGCTTCCACCTTGGCCAGCAGTGCACCCAGCACGTCGTCGGCGTCCTGGCCTTCGATCTGCAGTTCCGGTGCCAGCGCGATGCGATGGCGCAGCGCGGGGCGCGCGATGTCGCGCACGTCGTCGGGGGTGACGAAGTCACGGCCGGCCAACACCGCCTGCGCGCGCGAGGCACGTACCAGCGCGATGCTGCCACGCGGGCCAGCGCCGACCGCGATACCCGGCCACTGCCTCGTGGCCGCCACAATCCGCACCGCGTAGTCGATCACTTCGTCATCGACGGTGATCGCCGCCGTGGCGCGCTGCAGTTCCAGCAGTTCGCCGGCACCGAGCACGCGCGGCACCTGGCTCAGGTCGAAATCGCTGGCGGCGCGGCCGCTGGTGATCGCGGTCACCATGCGCTTCTCGTCCTCCAGCTGCGGGTAGTCGATCAGCACCTTCAACAGGAAGCGGTCCAGCTGTGCTTCCGGCAGCGGGTAGGTGCCTTCCTGCTCCAGCGGGTTCTGCGTGGCCAGCGCCATGAACGGCGGCGCCAGGGTGAAGGCCTTGCCTTCGATGGTCACCTGGCCTTCCTGCATCACTTCCAGCAGCGCCGACTGGGTCTTGGCCGGTGCGCGGTTGATCTCGTCGGCCAGCAGCAGGTTGGTGAACACCGGGCCGCGACGGATCTTGAAGCTCTCGCTCTTCGGGTCGTACACCGCGTGGCCGCTGACGTCGCTGGGCATCAGGTCGGGGGTGAACTGCACGCGGCCGTAATCCAGTTCCAGGGCCTGTGCCAGCGCGCGCACCAGCAGGGTCTTGCCCAGCCCGGGCACGCCCTCGATCAGCACGTGGCCACCGGCCAGCAGGGCCACCAGGATCTGGTCCAGCACATCAGCCTGGCCGATGAAGGCGTGGCCGACGGCATCGCGGATGGCATCGACGCGTTCGATCAGGCGGGCGTTGGCGGCCGCCGGCAGCTCGGGGACTTCGGTCATAGCAGGGATCTCATCTGGAGCAGCAAGCGGATGCGCTCGCGCAGGGCGGAGGAATCGTGCGGCGGAGGGGGCGTGAGCGCGCTGGCAACGCGGCCTTGCGGCCACTTCAGCAGCTCGGCGATGGCCTGATCGCGCGGCGCGCCATCGAGTGCGGCGGCAACCGGTGCGCGCAGGCGCAGGCGGTGCAGGAACAGGGCGAGTACGGCCTCGTACAGGCGCGCGCCGTGGCCGAAACGCAGCAGCAGATCACCACTGGCGCGCACGTGCTCCAGCAGCGAACGGCGTTCCAGAACCGGCGACGGCAGCAGGCTGCCGAAGCGCTGCGAGCGGCCCCACAGCCAACCCAGCAGGGCCAGCAGCAACGGTGCCCACAGCGGCCAACCCTGATAGAACATGCGCGACCACAGCGACGGCGGGCGGCTGGCATAGACCAGCCAGACCGCACCCTTGCCGTAGTTCGGATCAAGCAGATAGCGGGTCAGGTCGCGATGCGACGCGTCGTGCAGGCCGTCGCTGGCCTTGCCCCCTGCGGAGGCCAGGCGCGCCGCCGGTGAGTCCACCTCGCTGCGCATGAACTCCATGTCGGCCAGCACGCTCACCTTGCCCTGGCCATGGCGCAGGCGCGCGAACACCAGGTCGCGATCCGTGCCCCAGCGACGTTCGGCCTGCGCACTGGCGGCAAAACCCAGGGTGAAGCGGCGGCCACCGCAGAATTCGACGTGGCCAGGATCGTCGTCGACATGGAACGGCTGGCAGTCGCTGCGCTGGAACAGGCTGTCCACGCCCAGCCGGTCCAGCAAGGGGCCCTGCGTGCTGCCGGCATCGTCCTCGGCCGGCGGCGGTGTACGTACCAGCAGGTGGCCGCCACCGTCGACCCAGTCCAGCAGCGCGCTGGCAACGGGCGGCGGCAGTTCGCTGCTGTCCTGCAGCAGCACCACCGTATCGTTCGGCCCCAGTGCCATCTGCTGCAGTTCCAGCCGTGGCCGCGAGTGCACGTCAATGCCATCGGCGCGCAGGGCCTGGCCGAGTACGTACAGCGGGTTGTAGGCGGCTTCGCCCTGTGGCGGCAGCCGGATCGTCTCGGTCACCCGTTCGTGCGTGCGCAGGTAGAGGATGGTCAGCGGTACACCGAACAGCACCAATGCACCGAGCAGCAGCGACCAGAACAGGCGCGGACTCATGCCTGCCACCCGTACTGCTGGCACAGGGTATCGGCCAATGCATCGAAATCGGCGCGGCTGGGCAGGCGGCCACCGTAGGCGGCGTACTGCCACATGCGCACGATGCGCGCGAACAGGTCACGGTCGCTGGCCTCGGGCATGCGTCGCGACGCGCGCAGGCATTGCGCTTCGGTAGCACCGGGTGGAAGCGCGATACCGCTGCGCTCGCCCACCGTACGCACACTGGCGCGGTACAGCAGGGCCAGCGCCTGCCGCGGCCGGCCCTGGTCCCAGAGCAGGCCAGCCTGGGTGGCCACGTCCGGCGGCAGCACCACCGGCAACTCCACCTGTTCCTCCAGCACCTTCGGTGCAGCGTCGGCCTTGCGCCGGCCACTGCCACGCAGCCATGGCAGCCACAGCCGCGCGGTCAGCAGCAGCACCAGCAGCAGGATGCCGAGCAGGCCCCACAGGCCCCATTCGGCCAGCCGTGCCAGCCAGGCGATGCCGTCCTTGCGCGCTTTGCGTTCACCTTTGCTGTTGGTGTCACGCTGCAGCTGCTTGTCTTCCTTCTTTTTTTCCTCGGCCTGCTCGATCGGCTTCCAGCGGGTGACCTCGCGGGTCGGGCGCTGCAGCGGGTCCTCATAGGCGCGGTTAACCGCTTGACGGAAACCGGCGGTGTCCACCGGCGTGCCACCGAAGATCGTTGCCGGCGTGTCGGCCGGGTCGATGGTCGATGCTTCGTTGCCTTCCTCGGCGTCGATGCCATGGTCGTTGGGCTTGCCCATGGCACGTTCGGGCTCGGCATCTGCGTCCTGCGCGTGCACCGGGGCGGAGACCAGTGGCAGTGCCAGGCACAGCAGCAGCGCCAGCGTCGATGCCGCCGGCAGCAGGCGATCGCGCAGGCGGCGCAGGGCGATTTCGACGTCCCAGGCTTCCATCTGCGTACGCCGGTTCAAGTACAGGCCAAAGCCCGCACCGACGAAGAACGGGCCGATCAGCGCCGAGGCCAGCCAGCAGGCCAGATTGAAACCGAAGCGTGCCCATGCCGGCGTGTCTTTGCCGATCATGTCCCACGTCGCACGCCAGGATTCGGACATCAGGTCCAGTGGCATGAACATGAACACTGCACCGATGGCACCAGATACCAGCACCGCTTCGAACGCCATGCAGGTCACGGTCAGCACTGTCGTCGAACCTGCGGCGCCGGCAGCCACCGCACGGCGGCGTGGACCGCGCTGACCCGGTGCGTTGCCTTCCAGCAGGTTCACCGGCAGGCACAGGCTGCGCAGCACGCTGAAGCGACGCCAGCCCAGGTAGCCCCAGGAACCAGTGTTGCCCCAGTGGCGCTGCGCACGCAGGGCCGAAAGTGTGCTGACCGGTTCGCCGAAGATGCCGCGCGACAGCACATACAGCGGCGCACGCTCGAACAGTGGCTTGCACCACCACATCGCCAGCCAGGCCCAGCCGAAGGCATCCAGCCACCATCCCAGCGCGTTGAAGATCACGAACAACGGAGCACTGGCCAGCAGCCAGCTGCCCCACACGGCGCGCGCATGGCGGCGGGCGAGGGCACTGCCCAGCTCCATCGCTTCCCAGCCGCTGCGTGCACGCAGCACCACGTCCAGACGGTCAATGCGCATGACCGCCTCCACGCCCGCCACGCCACAGCCACAGCAGCACGCCGGCCCAGAACACTCCGGCGACGCCGAACTTGGTCCATGCGGGAACTTCGGCGATCGACGACCAGAACGCTTCGATGAAGGCTGCGACCAGCAGCATGAACGCCACGCCCAGGCACAGCCGCGCACCGATGCGGCCACCGTCGACCAGCGCGTCCAGGCGGCTGCGCCGACCCGGTGCCAGCAGCTTCATGCCCAGCTGCAGGCCGGCACCGCCGGCGATCACGATCGCGGTCAGCTCGAACGCGCCGTGGCCGGCCACGAAGCGCCAGAATGGTCCACCGTGCCCGATGTGCTGCAGGTGGCCGGCCACCGCGCCGATGGTGACGCCGTTGAACAGCAGCACCAGCAGCGTACCCAGCCCGGCCAGCAGGCCGCTGGCGAAGGTGCGCAGGGCAATGCTGATGTTGTTGAGGATGTAGTGGCCGAACATCATCCAGTCGGTACCGCTGTCGCGGCCCAGTCGTTCGGCGGCAGGGTCGTACATGCGCTCCATCGCGGCGATCTGGCGGTTGTCCATCAACGTGTGGATCAGGTCCGGGTAGACCTGTACAAGCACGAAGCAGGCGATTGCCGGCAGCGCGAACATCGCCAGCGCCACCCACATGCTGCGTGCCTGGCTGCGCACGAGCAGCGGGAAGTCGGCCACCAGGAATTCCAGCGCGGCGCGCCAGCGCGTCGGCCGTGTGCGGTACAGCACGCTGTGGCCCTGCTGCATCAGCTGCTGCAGGCGCTGGACCAGCTGCGGGCTGTAACCGCGCTCGCGGGCCAGCGCCAGCTGCTGGCACAGGCGCCGGTAGCGCTGCGGGACGGCGGTATCGTCCAGTGCCAGGCCGCTGGCCTTGCGGCGCGCGCGGCGCGAGGCGCCGGCACGCAGCAGCAGCCACTGTTCCAGCTCCTGCCATTCCTGCTGGTAGCGGGCGACGAACTGTTCCTGTTTCATCGCCGCCCCAGCAGCCAGTTGGCCATGGCGTACAGGCGCAGCACGGCGACCTGGCCGTGGGTACCGGTCAGGGGCTCGGCAATGCCGGCCAGCTCCTGCTGGCGTGCCGCCGACAGCCGTGGCGCGCGCTCGGCGAAGGCCATCAGCGCGGCCTGTTCCTCCGGCCGCAGTGGCTGCGGCGGGGCCAGCACGCTGTCGATGGTAGGTGGCGGCGGCAGGTACAGCACAGGCGCGTGCACCACCACGGTGCCGGCCACCAGGTCGCCGAGGCGGCGGCCGTGCGGATCGAACAGGCTGCTGACCAGGCCCAGTGCATAGCCGAACGGCAGCATGTCCACCGTGCGCAGCAGGTTGCGGGTGATCGCCGCCATCCAGCCCACGGGCGCGCCATCGCGGGACAGCACGCGCAGGCCCAGCGCGCGCTTGCCCAGGGTACGGCCCCACAGCGCCTCGCACACGATCGGGTAGACCCAGTAGACCAGGAACATCAGCAC
Organism: Stenotrophomonas sp. Sm2128; assembly: GCF_030985535.1. Classification (NCBI taxonomy): domain Bacteria; kingdom Pseudomonadati; phylum Pseudomonadota; class Gammaproteobacteria; order Lysobacterales; family Lysobacteraceae; genus Stenotrophomonas; species Stenotrophomonas sp. Sm2128. Next base: position 12,044 of record NZ_JAPTFQ010000075.1, on the reverse strand, counting down.
CAGGTTGAGGCCGGAGCCGAATTCGTCCAGCACCGCCAGCGGAATCGCCATCAGCACCAGTACCGCGATGCGCACGCCAAGATCGACCAGCCAGGCCATGGCCCGCGGCAGCGGTCCGGCTACCGGCAACTGAAGCAGCACACCCTCCGGCGTCACCACCTCACGGTAGGTATCGAGCATCGGTGCGGCCATCAGCGCGGTGGCCTTCGTTGTGGGCGCCGGAGTCCTCTCCGGCTGGCAACCACAGGCATGGGGGTCTCGACAGGTCCTGGTCGGGCCCAGACTTTAGCAGAGCCGCGCGGCAGCGTTGGCTGCTCAGCCCCGGTATTCGTCCTTCAGCCGCACGTAGTGGTCGGCCGAGTAGTGCAGCGACTCGATCTCCTTGTCGCTCAGCGTGCGTGCCGGCCGGGCAGGGTTGCCGACCCACAGCTCGCCTTCGCCCACCACCTTGCCGGGGCCGATCACCGCACCGGCGCCGACGAAGCCATGGCGCTCCACGCGGGCACCGTCGAGGATGCAGGCGCCCATGCCGATCAGGCTGTAATCGCCGATCGTGCAGGCGTGGATGATGCAGCCGTGGCCGACGGTCACGCCTTCGCCGATCAGGGTCGGGTAGCCGGCCTTGTTGTACGGGCTGTGGTGGCTGACGTGGATGATGGTGCCGTCCTGCACGTTGGTGCGTGCACCGATGCGTACGTAATTGACGTCACCGCGGATGACCGTGCCCGGCCACACCGACACGTCGTCGCCCAGTTCCACGTCGCCGATGATCGTGCACGACGGGTCGATGTACACGCGCTCGCCGAGGATGGGCATCTTGTCGCGGAAGGGGCGCAGCGGGTTCATCGGGGTCTCCGGAAATCAGGGCGTTCGCGACGATGATACCCGTGTGGTAGTGCCGGCCGCTGGCCGGCAACCGCGCGGCACGCCTGGATTTCCGTGGTTGCCGGCCAGCGGCCGGCACTACCAGAGGCAGGTGCGGCTCTTCACGCAGGCGCGTGCTCGGCCAGCATCTGCCGGAACAGCTCATCCAGCCACGCAGCATCACCTCGTCCGGCGGGCAGCTGTGGCGCCTGCGCAGTCCGGATGGCCAGTTCACGATCGATGTAGTCGCTGATCGCCGCAATGCGCGGCCCGGCGGCGACCTCGGCGCTGGCCCGCTTGACCGCCAGCAGGGCATCGATGACTTCACGCACCGCACCGTCTGGCAGCAGCCGGTCCAGCAGATCCTCGAAGGCCATCGGCGGGGGTGTCTGTTCGTGCTCTATCCACTGGCAGGCCAGCAGTGGGCGCAGCACGTACAGGTACTTCTTGGTGCGCACCGTTTCGCCACGCAGGTAGCCGCGATGGTTCGAGCGCGCCATGTTGAAGTAGTGCCACCAGGTGCCCAGCGGTGAATGGAACGCTTTCGCTGCTTCCCACAACTGTGACACCGCCGCCTGATCCTGCTGGTAGACGATCGGCGAGCGCAGCCACTCGATCAGGGTCGGATTGGATTTTGAAACCAGTCGCAGTGCCTTGCGCAGGTCCCAGCCGCTCACGTCGAGCTCATCGTCGATCGGCAGTTCGATCACATCGCGCTGCGCTTCGCCGGGACCGGTGCTCTCGTTGACGCTGAGATACCAAGGCTGGCGATGCACGTAGATGAAGCGCGCGTCGTAGTCGCTGTCGGGCGAGGAAAAGCCCCAGCCGCGGCTGCCCGACTCGCAGGCCAGCAGCACGCGTACGTCGTAGCGCTGTTCGATGTCAGCCAGGGTGGAAAGGATGGCGGCGCGCTTGTCCGGCGCGATCGGGTGGATGTCGTCCATGCAGTTGTGTTCGTAATGTCGAGCGTGCTCGACTGTAACGCAAGTGCGCACCTGTAGTGCCGGCCGCTGGCCGGCAAGCTCACGGGCGCACTTGGAATTCTGCGGTTGCCGGCCAGCGGCCGGCACTACCGGCTAGGGCTCGTAGCTGTAGCCCATGCCGTACACCGAACGGATCGGCTCGCCTTCCATGCCGGCGTCGGCCAGCTTGCGGCGCAGGTTGCGCACATGGCTGTCGACGGTGCGGTCGACCACCACGCGATGGTCCAGGTACAGCCGGTCGAGCAGTTCATCGCGCGCCCAGATCCGGCCTGGGGTGGCCAGCAGCGTGCGCAGCAGGCGGTACTCCACCGGCGTCAGGTCCAGGCCCTTGCCGTTCCAGGTGGCGCGTGCGGCCGGCTCGTCGATGTGCAGGCCACCGTTGGCGCGCGCACCCGGGTCCGGGCGGTAGCGGCGCAGCACCGCCATTACCCGCGCGACCACTTCGCGCGGACTGAACGGCTTGCAGATGTAGTCGTCGGCGCCGATCTCCAGCCCCAGCAGGCGGTCGATCTCTTCCACCCTTGCGGTGACCATGATGACCGGTACATCGCTGCTGGCACGCAGTTCGCGGCACAGGTCCACGCCGTCGCGCTGCGGCAGCATCAGGTCCAGCAGCACCAGGTCGGGCTGGTAGCGCGCGAATGCGTCGATCACCTGGCCACCGTCGTCCACCCACTCGCTGGCCATGCCGGCGGCGGCCAGGTAGTCGCGCAGTACCGAGGCCAGGCGTGGCTCGTCCTCGACGATCAGGATCTTCGTGGACGTGGCGGGCGACGTGCTCATGCAGGCTCCGGCAGGGTGATGACCACGCGCAGCCCGCCCAGCGGCGAGGGCGCGGCGTGGATGACGCCGTGGTGGGCGAGGATGATGTTGTGGCTGATGGCCAGGCCCAGCCCGCTGCCGCCACTGGCGCGGTTGCGCGAACTTTCCACGCGGTAGAAGCGTTCGAACAGCAGTGCACACTTGTCGGCCGGAACGCCCGGCGCGGTGTCTTCCACGACCAGCTGCACGCCGGCAGGCACGCGCGCTGCCTGCACGCGTACGCGGCCACCGGCATGGGTGTAGCGCAGTGCGTTTTCCAGCAGGTTGGCCAGCACCTGCTGCAGGCGCCGCTCGTCACCGGACACCTGCAACGGCGTGGTGGGCAGGTCTTCTTCCAACGCCAGGCCTGCATTGGCGAAGCGCACGCGCATGCCATTGAGTTCGCTGCGCAGCAGCGCCACCAGGTCCAGTGGCGCGAAGCGGTACGCCAGGCCGCCGGACTGGGTCATCGACAGGTCGTGCAGGTCGTCGATCAGCTTGCCCAGCTGGCGGATCTCGCCCTGCAGGCCCACCAGGTTGGCCCGGTCCAGCGGACGGATGCCATCTTCGATCGCCTCCAGCTCGGCGCGCACCACTGCCAATGGCGTGCGCAGCTCATGCGAGATGTCGGCAATGAAGGCGCGGCGGTTGCGTTCGGTATCGTCCAGCGCCTGCGCCATCCGGTTGAAGTCGTTGACCAGCGCGTCCAGCTCATCGTCACTGGTGCGCTCGATGCGGGTGGCGTAGTCACCGGCGGCCAACCGGTGGGTGGCAGCGGCCAGCTTGGCAAGGCGCTGGCGCAGCGCACGCGATACCAGCCAGGCCAGCAGTACCGTCACCAGCAGTAGCGCGATGCCGATCACCCACCAGGCGCGCACCTGGGTGTTGTAGAAATTCAGGTCGTTGGTGGCGATGACGGTCTGGAACGGCACCATGCCCAGCCAACCGACGGTCTGCCCGTCCACCTGCACCGCATGCGGCTCGTCATCGCTGGTGGCGTCGGGGTTGCCGGCCACGAAACGGTGCTGCGCGTCGAACAGGCCCAGGCGCGACGGCACGCCGGTCTGGTCGGACAGCGACGGCACCGGTCCTTCGTGCCCATGGGCCAGGTCCGGGCGCAGCAGCCGCGCCCAGCGGTCGCCATCACCGTGCAGATGCTCCCAGCCACCGTGCTCGCGGTACTCGCGCTGCAGGTGTGGCATCAGCCGCTGCATGCGCAGGTCGCCCTGGTCGTTGAGGTAGTCCAGGAAGCCGGTCTGGAAGGCCACGCGGCTGGCAATACCGTTCACTGCCAGCACCAGCAGGCAGGCGGTGAAGATCGCGAGGAAGGTCTTCGCGGTCAGGCCGAATTTGAGTTGGAACTTCGCCATCGCGAAGGCCATTAGCGGCGCATGCGGCGCCGAAAGCAAGCGCCAGCTGAGCCCGTCGCACAATCTCCATATTCTCTGCACAGTTTCACGGCAGCGTGCACGGGTCAACGCAAGGCCCCCACGCCCCCCCATGTCCTTCCTGCGCCCGCTGTCCCGTTCCCCGCGTCCCCTGCTGTTGCCCCTGCTGCTGGCCCTGGCGGCCTGTTCGGCGGGCAGGACCGATGCCCCGGCCATGCCCGAAGTGGGCGTCATCATCGCCAGCGCGCAGCCGCTGGCACTCCAGCAGACCTTGCCCGGCCGTGCCGTGCCGTTCGAGATCTCCGAGGTGCGGCCGCAGGTCGGCGGCCTGATCCGCCAGCGGTTGTTCACCGAAGGCCAGCAGGTCAAGGCAGGGCAGCTGCTGTACCAGGTCGACCCGGCACCGTACCAGGCGGCCTTCGATACCGCCCGCGGGCAGCTGGCGCAGGCCGAGGCCACCGTGTTGTCGGCACAGCCGAAGGCCGAGCGCACCCGCGCGCTGGTGAGCATGGATGCAGCCAGCAAGCAGGACGCCGACGATGCCACCTCGGCGTTGAAGCAGGCGCAGGCCAACGTGATTGCCGCGCGCGCTGCATTGCAGGCTGCCCGCATCAACCTCGACTACACCCGGGTGACCGCGCCCATCGACGGCCGCATCGGCACCTCCAGCGTCACCGCCGGCGCGCTGGTCGCGGCCGGCCAGGATACGGCACTGACCACCATCCAGCGGCTGGACCCGGTGTACCTGGATGTCACCCAGTCCAGCACGCAGATGCTGGCGCTGCGCAAGCAGCTCGATGCGGGCCTGGTGAAGGCCATCGATGGCAAGGCACAGGTAAAGGTGCTGCTGGAGGACGGCAGCACCTACGCGCATGAAGGCACGTTGGAGTTCGTCGGCAGCGCAGTGGATCCGGGCACCGGCAACGTGAAGCTGCGCGCGGTCATTCCGAACCCGGACGGCCTGCTGTTGCCGGGCATGTACCTGAAGGCGGTGCTGCCGATGGCCACCGACGCGCGTGCCCTGCTGGTGCCGCAGAAGGCGGTGGTGCGCAACGAGCGCGGCGAACCGCTGCTGCGCCTGCTCGACGCCAAGGATCATGTGGTCGAGCGCCGCGTCAGCACCGGCCAGGTGGTCGGTAACCAGTGGCAGATCACCAGCGGCCTCAAGGCTGGCGAACGGGTGATCGTCAGCAACGGCAGCGCGGTATCGCTCGGCCAGCAGGTGAAAGCGGTGGCGGCCACGACGGCGCAGTTGGCGGCGATGCCGGCGGTCGATCCGAACGGCAACACCGACGAAAAGTCGCACTGAGGCCTGGCCCACATGGTTCGTTTCTTCATCGACCGGCCGATCTTCGCCTGGGTGATCGCCATCGCGGTCAGCCTGCTCGGCCTGCTCGCGATCCTGATCCTGCCGGTGGACCGCTACCCGCAGATCGCCCCGCCCACCATCACCATCCGCGCCACCTACACCGGCGCCTCGTCGCAGACCGTGGAAAACGCGGTCACCCAGGTCATCGAGCAGTCCCAGCAAAGCCTCGATCACCTGATGTACATGACCTCGACCAGTGCCTCCGACGGCTCGGCGCAGGTCAACCTGGTGTTCGCCACCGGTACCAATCCGGATACCGCGCAGGTGCAGGTGCAGAACCAGCTGCAGGCCGCCATGGCCACGCTGCCGCAGGCGGTGCAGCAGAACGGCCTGACCATCACCAAGTCCAGTGGTTCGATCTTCGAGGTGCTGTCGTTCACCAGCGAAGACGGCAGCATGGACAACTTCGATGTCGCCAACTTCATGGAAGCGCGCATCGATGACCAGATCAGCCGCGTCAGCGGTGTCGGCAACATCCAGCCGATCGGCCAGGAATACGCCATGCGCATCTGGCTGGATCCGGAGAAGATGCGCCAGTACGCGCTGATGCCCTCGGACATCGAGACCGCACTGCAGGCACAGAACACCGATGTCTCCGCCGGTGAGCTGGGTGGCCAGCCGGCGCTGAAGGGCCAGCAGCTCGACGCCACGGTAACCGCGCGCAGCCGCCTGCACACGCCCGAGCAGTTCGCGCAGGTGGTGCTCAAGGCCGATGCCAACGGCAGCGTGGTGCGTCTGGGCGACGTGGCGAAGATCGGCCTCGGGCCGGAAAGCTACGACAGCATCAGCACCTTCAATGGCAAGCCGTCGGCGTCGCTGGGCATTGAACTCAATGCCGGTGCCAACGCGATCGCCGTCTCCAAGGCCATCGATGCACGGCTTCAGCAGCTGCAGAAGTACTGGCCGCATGGCTACACCGCCCACGTGGCCTTCACCACCACGCCGTTCGTGACCATTTCGCTGAAGGAAGTGGTGATCACCCTGATCGAAGCGATCATCCTGGTGGTGCTGGTGATGTACCTGTTCCTGCAGAACTGGCGCGCCACGCTGATCCCGACCATCGCGGTGCCGGTGGTGCTGCTGGGCACGTTCGGCGTGCTGGCTGCATTCGGGTATTCGATCAACACCCTGACCATGTTCGCACTGGTGCTGGCCATCGGCCTGCTGGTGGACGATGCCATCGTGGTGGTGGAGAACGTAGAGCGGGTGATGACCTTCGAAGGGCTGGCGCCGAAGCCGGCCACGCTGAAGGCGATGGGCCAGATCACCGGCGCGCTGGTCGGCATCGTGCTGGTGCTGACCGCGGTGTTCCTGCCGATGGCGTTCTTCAGCGGTGTAACCGGGGTGATCTATCGCCAGTTCTCGGTGACGATCGCCGCCGCGATGATCCTGTCGGTGCTGGTGGCGATGACCATCACCCCGGCACTGTGTGGCAGCATCCTGCACCCGATTCCCAAGGGCGGCCATCCGCATGGCGACCACGGTGGCGAGCCGAGCCTGCTGGGCAAGTTCTTCATCTGGTTCAACCACCGCTTCGAGCGCACCTCCAACGGCTTGCGTCACCGCGTGGATCGTTTCCTCGGCCGCCGCTCGCTGGGCGTGCTGTTCTACCTGGTGCTGAGCGTGGCCACCGGCCTGTTGCTGTGGCACCTGCCGGGCGCGTTCCTGCCCGATGAAGACCAGGGCATGCTCAATGCGCTGGTGAAGCTGCCGGCCGGTTCCACGCTGGAGCAGACGCGGGCGGTGATGGATCGTCTGAGTGCCGTCGCGGTGAAGGACGACGGCGTGCTCTCGATCCAGGCCACCGCCGGTTTCAGTGTTACCGGCAGCGGCCAGAACGTCGGCCAGGCCTTCATCCGGCTGAAGGACTGGGATGACCGCAAGGAAGATGCCGATACCATCGCCGCACGGTTGACGCGGGCGATGGCCAGCGTGCCCGATGCGCAGGTGTTCATCACCTCGCCACCCGCCATCCTTGGCCTCGGCGATGCGGGCGGTTTCACCCTGGAACTGCAGGACGAAGGCGGTGCCGGCCATGCCGCCGCCGTGGCCGCGCGCAACACGCTGCTGAAGGAAGCCGCCAAGGACCCGAAGCTGGTCAACGTGCGCTACGCCAGCCTGGAAGACGCGCCGGTATACGCCGTGAAGGTGGACGACGCCAAGGTGCAGGCGATGGGCGTGAACCCGCAGGACGTCAATGACACCTTGAACGCGGCGTTGGGCGGCGACTTCGTCAACAACTTCATCTACAAGGGCCGCATCAAGAAGGTGTTCATCCAGGGCACCGCCGAAGCACGCATGCAGCCGCAGGACATCGAGCGCTGGAGCGTGCGCAACCAGGCCGGGCAGATGGTGCCGCTGTCGTCGTTGATCAGCACGCATTGGACCAGTGCGCCGGCCGCACTGCAGCGCTACAACGGCATCTCGGCGATGGAAATCACCGGCCAGCCGGCACCGGGCGTCAGCTCCGGCGAGGCGATGGCCGAGATCGCGCGCCTGGCCGACACGCTGCCGGAAGGCTTCAGTCACGCCTGGTCGGACATGGCCTACCAGGAACAGCTGTCGGGCAACCAGGCGCCGATGCTGTATGCCATCTCGCTGCTGTTCGTGTTCCTGTGCCTGGCCGCGCTGTATGAAAGCTGGGCGGTGCCGTTTGCGGTGATGCTGGCGGTGCCGGTGGGCGTGTTCGGTGCGGTGCTGATGATGAACCTGCGTGGCCTCAACAACGACGTGTACTTCCAGGTCGGCCTGCTGACCACGAATGGTCTGGCAGCGAAGAACGGCATCCTGATCGTCGAGTTCGCGCGCATCCTCGAACAGCAGGGCAGGAGTACCCGCGACGCAATCCTGCAGGCGGTCTACCTGCGGCTGCGGCCGATCGTGATGACTTCGCTGGCGTTCCTGATGGGTGTGTTGCCGCTGGTATTTGCTACCGGCGCCGGTTCGGCTGCGCGCCGTTCGCTGGGTACCGGCGTGGCCGGTGGTACGGTGGCCTCGATGGTGCTGGGCATGTTCTTCGTGCCGTTGTTCTACCTGCTGGTGCGCCGCCTGTTCCCGGGCCGCGCGCCGGCCGACGCCACTGTCCCGGAGACAAGCCCATGAAGCCGATGCTGCTGCGCGCCCTGGCGGCCGCAACGATGACCGCCGTGCTGGGCGGCTGCGTGAGCATGGCCCCGCACTACCAGCGGCCCGAGGCGCCGGTGCCGGCACAGTTCGGCAATGCCGGCACCGGCGAGGCCGAGCCGGCACTGGCGATGCCGGCCTGGCGCGACGTGTTCCTGGAACCGCGCCTGCAGCAGGTCATCGCGCTGGCGCTGCAGAACAACCGCGACCTGCGCGTGGCGGTGCTGCAGGTGGAGAAGGAGCGCGCGCAGTACCGCATCCAGCGCGCGGCACTGCTGCCGTCGGTAGATGCCAGCGGCAGTGTCACCCGTTCGCGGGTGAGCGATGCCAACAGCGAGACCGGCGTCACCCAGGTGACCGAATCCGATGCCGTGCAGGTGGGCATCAGTAGCTGGGAGCTGGACCTGATCGGGCGTATCCGCAGCTTGAAGAACGAGGCGCTGCAGAACTGGCTGGCCAGCGCCGAGAACCAGCGCGCTGCGCGCACCAGCCTGGTGGCTGAAGTGGCGACGGCGTGGCTGGCGCTGGCGGCCGACGAGCAGTCGCTGGCATTCACGCAACAGACGCTGGACAGCCAGCAGCAGACCCTTCAGCGCACCGAGGCCCGCCATGCACAGGGGCTGGCCTCGGGCCTGGACCTGTCGCAGGTGCAGACCAGCGTGGAAGCCGCGCGCGGTGCGCTGGCGAAGCTGCAGGCCCAGCAGGCGCAGGATTGCGATGCATTGCAGCTGTTGGTGGGGGCACCGCTGGATCCGGCCCTGCTGCCAACCGCGCAGGTGCTGGAAGGCAGCGTCGCGCTGGCACCGCTGCCCGCCAACCTGCCCTCCAGCGTGTTGCTGCAGCGCCCGGACGTGCTGTCCGCTGAGCATGCGTTGCAGGCAGCCAACGCCGATATCGGTGCCGCGCGCGCTGCATTCTTCCCGACGCTGACGTTGACTGCCAACTACGGGCACAGCTCCACCGCGTTGTCGACGCTGTTCTCGGCCGGCACCCGTGGCTGGTCGTTCGTGCCCAGCATCACCGCGCCGATCTTCCATGCCGGCGCACTGAAGGCGTCGCTGGATGCCTCGAAGATCGGCAAGGACATCGGCATCGCGCAGTACGAGAAGGCGATCCAGCAGGCCTTCAGCGAAGTGGCCGATGCGCTGGCCACGCGTGATCACCTGGCCGCGCAGATCGATGCGCAACGCGCGTTGGTGGCCGCCAGCCAGCGCAGCTACACCTTGGCCGATGCGCGCTACCGCACCGGACTGGATGGCTACCTGCAGTCGTTGGATGCGCAGCGCAGCCTGTATGCCGCGCAGCAGGACCTGATCGCCCTGCAGCAGCAGGAGGCGGGCAACCGGGTGACGTTGTTCAAGGTGCTGGGTGGTGGCGCCGACGCGCGGTAACGCGCCCGCCAATGTGGGTGTGCCTTACGCTCCGGTAGGTGCCGACCTTGGTCGGCACCCACCAGGGCAGATTCATGTGCCGACCAAGGTCGGCACCCACCAAGGCAGACTCATGTGCCGACCCAGGTCGGCACCCACCAAGGCAGACTCATGTGCCGACCCAGGTCGGCCCCCACCAGAAGCAGGTGCGACCGCTTATGCCACGCGGCCGCGGCGCGCCCGCTCCAGATGCACCAGCAGCAGCGAGATCGCTGCCGGGGTCATGCCCGGGATGCGCTGCGCCTGGCCGATGGTCTGCGGGCGCACGCGCTCCAGCTTCTGCAGCGCTTCGGCCGACAGCCCGCGTACCGTCGCATAATCGAAGGCTTCAGCGATCGGCGTGGCTTCGTGCCGCTGCTGCCGCTCGATCTCCTCGCGCTGGCGATCCAGGTAGCCGGCGTACTTCACGCCGATCTCCACCTGCTCGGCCACCTTGGCGTCGGCCACGGCCGGGCCCAACGACGGCACCTGCATCAGCTGCGCGTAATCCAGCTCGGGGCGCTTGATCAGGTCCAGCACATTGGTTTCGCGGCTGACCGCCACGCCCAGCGTGTCCTGTACCTCGCGGCCCAGTGCATTGGCCGGGGTCGCCCACAGTGCGCCCAGGCGCGCGCGCTCGGCGGCGACGGCGGCCTGCTTGGTTTCGAACGCGCTCCAGCGATGGTCATCCACCAGGCCCATTTCGCGGCCGGCGGGGGTCAGGCGCTGGTCGGCATTGTCCTCGCGCAGCTGCAGGCGGTACTCGGCGCGGCTGGTGAACATGCGGTAGGGCTCGTTGGTGCCGTGGGTGATCAGGTCATCCACCAGCACGCCCAGGTAGGCTTCGTCGCGGCGTGGGCACCAGCCGTCCAGCCCGCGCACCTGGCGTGCAGCGTTGAGGCCGGCCAACAGGCCCTGCGCGGCGGCTTCTTCATAGCCGGTGGTGCCGTTGATCTGGCCAGCGAAGAACAGGCCGTTGACCAGCTTGGTTTCCAGCGAGGCCTTCAGCCCGCGTGGGTCGAAGAAGTCGTACTCGATCGCGTAGCCGGGGCGGGTGATGTGCGCGTTCTCGAAGCCGCGGATGCTGCGCACCATCTCCAGCTGCACGTCGAACGGCAGCGAGGTGGAGATGCCGTTGGGGTAGATCTCGACGATGCCCAGGCCTTCGGGTTCGACAAAGATCTGGTGGCTGGCCTTTTCGGCGAAGCGCACCACCTTGTCCTCGATGGACGGGCAGTAGCGCGGGCCGATGCCTTCGATCTGGCCGCTGTACAGCGGCGAGCGGTGCAGGGCGTCGCGGATGATCTGGTGGGTCTGTTCGGTGGTGTGGGTGATCCAGCAGCTGACCTGCTGCGGATGCTCGTCCACCGAGCCGAGGAAGGACATCACCGGGCGCGGCGAATCGCCGGGCTGCTCGTCCATCACGCTGTAGTCCAGCGAGCGGCCGTCGATGCGCGGCGGCGTGCCGGTCTTCAGGCGGTCCACCTGGAACGGGCGCTCGCGCAGGCGCGCGGCCAGCGTGGTGGCCGGCGGGTCGCCCATGCGGCCGGCGGCGTACTGGGTCGGGCCCACATGGATCTTGCCGGCGAGGAAGGTACCGGCCGTCAGCACCACGGCCCCGGCGTCGAAACGCAGGCCGGTCTGGGTGATGACCCCGCGCACGGCGTCGCCTTCGATGACCAGGTCATCGACCGCGGCCTGGAACACGGTCAGGTTGGCCTGGCCTTCGACGATGGCGCGGATCGCCATGCGGTACAGGTTGCGGTCGGCCTGGCAGCGGGTGGCGCGCACGGCCGGGCCCTTGGAGGCGTTGAGCGTGCGCCACTGGATGCCGGCGCGGTCGGCGGCATGCGCCATCGCACCGCCCAGGGCGTCGATTTCCTTGACCAGGTGGCCCTTGCCGATGCCGCCGATGGCCGGGTTGCAGCTCATCGCGCCCACCGTTTCGATGTTGTGGGTCAGCAGCAGGGTGCGCACGCCGGTGCGGGCCGCGGCCAGCGCGGCTTCGGTGCCAGCGTGGCCACCGCCGATGACGATGACGTCGTAACGATGGAAGGACGGGTTCATGGGAGGCTGTTCAGCTGGGGGCGGGCGCGGCCCGCACCGG